>NZ_JBHVDM010000109.1:0-21947 GCF_042802775.1 Nocardia sp. NPDC057455
AAGGGGCCGCGAACACGCCGCGCCGAAGGCGCGGCAAATCGAACACAGTAGGCTGTGGCCGTGTCGAGACGAGCCGATGGCAGGGCGGACGATGAGCTCCGCGAGGTCCGGATCACCCGTGGTTTCACCACGCATCCAGCTGGTTCGGTGCTGGTGGAGTTCGGGCAGACGCGGGTGATGTGCACCGCGAGCGTCAACGAGGGGGTGCCGCCGTGGCGACGCGACTCCGGATTGGGCTGGCTCACCGCCGAATACGCGATGCTGCCCGCCGCGACGCACACCCGCAGTGGGCGTGAATCGGTGAAGGGCCGGATCGGCGGACGGACCCAGGAGATCAGCCGCCTGATCGGCCGTTCGCTGCGCGCCTGCATCGACCTGGCCGCGATCGGTGAGAACACCATCGCGATCGACTGCGATGTGCTTCAAGCCGACGGCGGTACCAGGACAGCCGCCATCACCGGCGCCTACGTGGCGCTGTCGGATGCCGTGACCTATCTCGGCGCGGCGGGCGCGCTGGCCGATCCGCAGCCGATCTCGTGCGCGATCGCCGCGGTGAGCGTCGGCGTGGTCGACGGCCGGGTGCGCTTGGATCTGCCGTACGAGGAGGATTCGCGCGCCGAGGTGGACATGAACGTCGTCGCCACCGATACCGGAACGCTGGTGGAGATCCAAGGCACCGGCGAGGGCGCCACTTTCCCGCGCTCCACGCTGGACAAGCTGCTCGACGCCGCGTTGGCGGGCTGCGAGCAGTTGTTCGTCGTGCAGAAGGAGGCGCTGGCACTGCCCTATCCCGGCGTGCTCCCGGAGCCGGCCGAGGCGAAGAGGAAGTGATGACCCGCCGTCTGCTGGTGGCCAGCCGTAATGCCAAGAAACTGAACGAACTGCGCCGCATCCTCGACGAGGCGGGTATCGCCGGGATCGAGATCCTCGGGTTGGACGACGTTCCCCCGTACGACGAGGCGCCGGAGACCGGAGCGACGTTCGAGGAGAACGCGCTGGCCAAGGCTCGCGACGGCGCCGCGGCCACCGGGTTGGCCTGTGTCGCCGATGATTCCGGCATCGAGGTGGACGCGTTGAACGGGATGCCCGGTGTGCTGTCGGCGCGCTGGTCCGGCAGGCACGGTGACGACGCGGCCAACAACGCGCTGTTGCTGGCGCAGTTGTCGGACGTGCCGGACGAGCGTCGCGGCGGGCGGTTCGTGTCGACCTGTGCGCTGGTGGTGCCCGGCGGCGCGGAGACCGTGGTGCGTGGCGAGTGGCCCGGCTCGATCGGGCGCAAGCCGGTCGGCGACGGCGGTTTCGGTTACGACCCGCTGTTCATCCCGGTGGGCGGCGATGTCACGGCTGCTCAATTGACGCCCGCCCAGAAGGACGCGGTGTCGCATCGCGGGCGGGCGCTGGCTCTTTTGACGCCGGCCCTGGCGGCGCTCGCCGAAGGCTGACGCGAGCGGCGCTCTGTCGGATCAGACGCCGAAGTTCTGCTTGACCTGCTTGGCGTTGACGTGCTCGACGAAGAACGACAGCAGCGGGATGGTTCCCGCCAGCAGGGTGCCGACGGTGCGCAGGACCGGCCAGCGGACCTTGACCGCGAGATCGGCGGTGACCAGCAGATAGACGAAGTACACCCAGCCGTGCACGACGGCGATCCAGCTCGGGGTGTGCACGTCGAAGCCGTACTTGGCGATCATCTCACCGGTGAGCAGCAGCAACCAGAGACCGGTGATCCAGGCCAGCGTCCGGTAGCGCAGCAGCGCCGGGCGGATCTTGGCGGCGTTCCCGGCCGGGGCCGGGGCGGCGGTGGTCTCGGTGGAATTCTCGCTGGTGGTCAACCGGCGCTCCTCTCACGGGTGTGCAGGCCTGCCACGCGGACCTGTTCATCGATGTCATGGGCGTGCAGCGCGGCGAGGTACCGGTTGTACTCGGCGAGCACGGGATCCTCGTCCCGGACGGCCTTCGGGCGTTCGGGTAGCAGCCCGGCCGGGAGCTCGGTGGGCGCGAGTGGTTTCGCGGCGCGCCCGGCTGCGGCGGAATCATGCCGCGGCGCCGCGGTGGACTCGTCCTTCTCCGCGCCTGCTTCGCGCTCGAGCCGGACGAACCGGAAGTAGGCGAAGACGGCGAACCCCGCGAACAGGGGCCACTGCAGCGCGTATCCGAGGTTCTGGCCGGTGCCGCTCGCGGACTCGTAGCGCTCCCACTGCCACCAGGCCAGCGCCAGGCAGCCCAGCGCGGCGACGATCACCAGCGCGATGAGGGCCGGGCGGTTGTGTGCCGAGCGGCGGGGAGAGGCGGACACGGCTTCTACGGTACCCGTTCTACTACGCGGGCCGTAGAGCCGGTGCGCCGTCCTACGCAGGCGGTGACTGTGCTCCGGTTCGACGCTGGGGGCGGCTGTCGGCCGGGAACGTGGGGCCGCTCGCCCGAGGGGTCGGCTGCTGGGCATGCATGGGCCGCTCGCCACGGATGATCTGTCGCGAGCGAGCGGCCCGCCGGTGCCCCGGGACGAGCCGTCCGCCGCGCGCGTCAGCGGTCCCCGGACTGCGCCGGGCTCAGAACGAGTAGATCACGCCGGTCTTGCGCTCGGACTCGGTCCACAGCCGCCGCCAGAGGTCCCGGTTCTGCGACAGACGGGTGGACGACGAGGGCCGCACCGGTCCCTGGCTGCCGAACAGCCGGGTCGGGCCCCAGTAGACCTCGGGATCGGCGTCGGGCATGGTCGCGGCGAACAGAGTCGAGTGCGCCGCCTTGGCGGGCGAGTGCCCGATCAAGCGGATGAACGGCTTCGAGATGTAATCGAGCGGCGTCTCGGTATGGGCGAAGAGGTCGGTGGCCGAGACACCGGGGTGCACGCCGTAGGAGCGCTTGTCCGAGCCGGATTCGCTGAGCCTGCGCTGCAATTCGCGCGCGAACATCAGATTGCACAGCTTGGACTGCGCGTAGGCGAGATTTCGCTGGTAGCGACGGTTCTCGTAGTCGAGATCGTCGATCCAGAGTTTCGGGGTCTGCTTGTGCGCGATGCTGGAGAGGGTGACCACCCGCGACTTGATCCGGTCGAGCAGCAGGCCGGTGAGCGCGAAGTGTCCGAGGTGATTGACGCCCCATTGGGTTTCGAAACCGTCCTCGGTGCGCGAGAACGGGACGTTCATCAGGCCCGCGTTGTTGACCAGCACGTCGAATTCGCCGCTGTCGTCGGCGAACTTGCGTACCGAGGCCAGATCGGCCAGATCGAGTTCGGCCACGCGGACGTCGCCGTCGATGCCTCCGGCGACCTCTTTCGCCTTGACCGCGTTGCGGCAGGCCATGATCACGGTCGCGCCCTTGGCCGCCAGGACTTTCGTGGCGACGGCACCGAGACCGCCGTTCGCGCCGGTGATGACAAAGGTGCGTCCCGTCTGGTCCGGGATCTCAGTTGGTTTCCACGCCATGTGTCAACCTTACTTTGGAGTAAGTTTCGGGGGAAGGGTTCGATACCGATCGTCTCAGACGCAAGGGCTCGTGTCGCGGAACACAGCCGCGACACGAGCACTCACCCGATTTGTTCAGCGGCCGCTGCCGATGGGTTGCTGGAAGGCGGCCGCGAGTACGGCGCCCACCGTCTCGCCCCACACCTGCCAGGTGGCGGGGTCGAGCGTCATCGAGCCGACATCGGTGATCGTGACGCCCTCGGCCACCGGTGCACCCGCGAACCGGTCCTTCAACCACAGCAACGCGCGCGGCGCCGCGATCGGGTCGAGGGTGAGGTGCTCGCTGAAATGGTCGCGGATGTACTCGACCCGTGCGCCCGGGTCCCGGGCGTAGCTGCCGACGAGCTTGTTGACCGGGCCGACCGGAATCAGCCAGTCGGCGTTGGCCTGGTACATCAGCATCGGCATGTCCGGGACGGCCTGGCCCAGCTTCGTCTTGTTCAGCACGTCGACGACGGTGGGGTCGGTGAACGGGTTCTTCGCGAGCATCCCCAGGTTGTCCGCGAACGGGAACAGCGCGGCCTGGTAGCTCGCGCACAGCTGTTCCTTGCCCGCGATCATGAGCCTGCCCAGGCCGTTGGCGTTGTCGTCGAGGAATTTTCGCAGTTCGGGATACTCGCGCGAGACGCCGAGCGCGCCCGCGAAGATCAGCCCGGCGGAGAGGTTGCCGTTGGCCATCCGCAACGCGGCCGACAGGTCTGCGGGGATGCCGCCCTCGGCGGTGCCGACCACATTCAGCTCGGGCGCGTAGCTGTGCTTCGACTCGGCTGCCCAGCCGGTGGCGATCGCGCCGCCGGAGTAGCCCATCATCCCGACCCTGGTCCGGGTCCCGGACAGTTGCATCGGCGCGAAGTTCTCCGCGGCGCGGATGCCGTCGAGGGTGATGCGGCCCGCCAAAGGGCCCGCGGCGTACGCCGAGTCGGGGCCCTGGTGATCCGGGATCACCGCGGCCCACCCCTGGGCCAATGCCGCCTGCACCTCGAGGAACTGCGCGGCCACCAGGATGGAGCCGGTCAAGGTCGCGGGAATGGAACCCATCTGGAGCTGATAAGACGGCATGCAGTAGTTGCCGGTCGAGTCCTCGGCGATCTGGTAGGAGAACAGCGGCCGGTCGGCGACGTAGCCGCGCGGCTTGATCACCGTGGCCACGGCGGGAATGGCCTCGCCGCGGGAGTTGGTGGAGCGGTAGGACAGCTGCCAGGCGTCCACGTTCACCGGGATCAGCGACAGGTTGGCCAGGTTGACCTGGCGCGCGGCGATGATCTGACCGGGAGCCAGATCGGCGTAGGTCTCCATGGGCGGGCGATAGAACGCCGGGTCGAAACCCGGCGGTAGCGGCGGAATCGGGAACGGCAGCGCGGGTTGGATCGCCGCATCGTTCGGTGTCGGCTCCGCGGTTGCCGGTCCGGCCGTGAGGAAGGGCAGCCCCACGGCCACCGCGGCGAGCGCCGCGAGCAGCTTCGGTGCGTGCTTGCGGGGAAGAACCACGTGAGAACCTCTTCGTTCGGTGAGCCACATTTGTGAGCCCCATCGGTTTCAGACTTTGCACGAGTATGCGGTGTCGTGTCCCGGATCACAAGAACGGGTATCGCCGGGGGCGGTGGGATGGCCGCTCGCGGTCGCCGCGATTTCGCTACGGTGAGAGGTGTGACGGCGACGGTGGGCAGGCAATACGGCGGGCGTGCCGTCGTGGAGCGGAAAGCCGAGCGGCGTCAGCGGTTCCTCGACGCGGCCACCCGGATCTTCGCCGAGCGCGGCTACGCCAATTGTTCGCTGGCCGACGTGTGCGCGGCCGCGGGCCTGTCCAAGCGGCAGTTCTACGAGGAATTCCAGGCCAGAGAGGACGTGCTGGTCGCCGCGTACGACCGGATCCAGGACGAGGCCGCCGCCGCTGTGCTGGGACGGCTGGGGGACCTCGACCCCCGGTTCGACCTCCCCGCCGCGATGACCGCCGTGGTGACGGCCTACCTCGCCTCCATCGGCTCCGATCCGAATCGCGCGAAGGTCGCGTTCATCGAAGTGGTCGGGGTGAGCGACCGGATGGAGCAGCATCGCCGCGAACGACGGCACGGGTGGGCGGCGGTGCTGGAGTCCCATGTGGTGCCCGTGGTCGCTCCCGGTTCGCGGGTGCGCGGCGCGCCGGGGTGGGGTGCCAGCGCGTTGATCGGCGCGATCAACGGGCTCGCGCACGAGTGGGTGCTCGCCGACCCGCGTCCGACGGTGGCCGAACTCGTCGATCTGCTCGTCCCGATCGCGATGTCGCTGATCGAGCGGGTGGACGAGACAGCGTCCGAGGACTTGCCCGGCTGATTCGCTGCCGTGTCGCTGGATTCATCGAAGCGGCGAATTCCATATTGGGCTGATGGCCGGTTCGGTTGCTGTCGCCGCCGGCCCTGGCGCCCCGATGGGCAGGGCCGAGACCGACATCGTGTTCGGCACCATCTGTATCTGCGCGACCGGCTGCGGGGCCACGCCACGCTGGCCGAGATAGCGCGCGAGCACAGACTGCCCGAGTAGGTGATCGAGCCGATCTACGACCAGGTGGGCGCTTGCGGCAAGTTACTCGTAGACGTATATTCGTAGACGAGTAAAGGAGGTGCCGCGATGAAGAAACGCAAGGTCGACAACCTGCTCGCGCTCGCGGTGCTGTCGGTGATCATCGAACGCCCGATGCACCGCTACGAGATCGCGCAGACCCTGCGCGAGCGGGGCAAAGACCAGGACATGGCGATCAAGTGGGGTTCGCTCTACACGGTCGTGCAGAACATGGCCAAGGTCGGCTTCCTCGAGGTGGTCGGCAGTGAGCGCGCGGGCGCTCGGCCGGAGCGGGTGATCTACCGGATCACCGACGCGGGCCGCGCCGAGATGGCCGATTGGACCAGGGAGCTGCTGTCGACTCCGGAACCGGAACACCACCGGTTCGTCGCGGGTCTGTCCATTCTCGCGGTGCTTCCGCCCGCCGAGGTGGTCGAACTGCTCGGCACCCGCCTCGAAGCGCTGGAGCGGAGCATTGGGGCCGTTCGCGGCCAACTCGGCGAACTCGCGGGCGCGCTGCCGCGATTGTTCATCGTCGAGTCCGAGTTCGGGCTGGCGATGCTGGAAGCCGAGGCGGCGTGGACACGTTCGCTGCGCGACGAGCTGACCGAGGGCACCTTCCCCGGACTGGCGCAATGGCGGGAGTGGCATGAGCGCGGCGCGCTGCCGTCGGAGGTCACCGAGCTGGTGGAGAGGGGGATGGCCGAGAACTAGCCGAAACCGGACCCGGCGAGGTGCGGCAACACCGCCGCCGGGCCCGATCGAACAGTCTCGAACCGCGCCCGCGAACGCGCACCCGGCTACAAGGCTGGCAACCACAGGATAACCGGGTGGGTGGCGCGTGGGTCGGTCCGGGAACCGAAACCCGTATCGCACGAAATCCTGGAGACACCCATGTCCACAACACGTACCGCCCTGGTGATCGGTGGCGGTATCGCCGGCCCCGTCGTCGCGACGGCCCTGCGCAAGGCGGGCATCGAAGCCCGCGTCTACGAGGCCTATCCCGGCCCATCCCACGGCATCGGCAGCGGACTCGCGCTGGCGCCCAACGGCATCGCCGCCCTCGACATCATCGGAGCGGGCGATCCGGTTCGCGAGATCGCGCTGCCGGTCACCAAGATGAACATGGCCGTCGGAGACAAGGTGCTGGCCCTGCCCGGCCTTTCCGATGTCCCGCCGCTGCAACTGGTCGATCGCAGCGAGTTGCATCGAGCGCTGCACCGGCACGCGACCGCGGCGGGGGTTCCGTTCGAGTACGACAAGCGCCTGGCCGACGTGCACGAGGACGAGTCGGGCATCACCGCCCGGTTCGCCGACGGCAGCACGGCCACCGCCGACGTGCTGATCGGCGCGGACGGCATCCGCTCGCGGGTGCGCACGCTGATCGACCCGAACGCGCCCGGCCCCGACTACACCGGCATGCTCGGCTTCGGCGCGACCACCGAGTGCGGCGCCGAGATCCCGGCCGACACGATGACTTTCGCGTTCGGCAAACGCGCGTACTACCTGTACTGGCCGCTCGGTGACGGGCGGGTGGCCTGGGGTGCGAACCTGCCGCACAAGGAGTATCTGCCGCTCACCGCGGCGCGGGCGGTCCCGAGCGCGCACTGGTTGCGGATCCTGCGCGAGACCTACCGCGACGACAGCCCCGGCGGCGAACTCGCGCGCCGCACCACCGAGGACCAGCTGGAGGTGGTCGGCGCGCTGCACATCATGCCGCCGGTGCCGCACTGGCATCGCGGACGCATGGTGCTGGTGGGCGATGCGGTGCACGCCCCGTCCAACAGTTCCGGCCAGGGCGCGTCGCTGGCGATCGAGAGCGGTGTGCAGCTGGCCCGGTGCCTGCGTGATCTGCCCGCTCCGGAGGCGTTCGCGGTCTACGAGCGGCTGCGGCGCGAGCGCGTGGAAGGCGTCGCGGCCCGCGCGGCGAAGATCAACCACAGCAAGACGCCGGGGCCGGTGGGACGCAAATTCATGCAGCTGCTCATGCCGCTCATGGCCAAGACGGTGATGAAACCGGAGAAGACCATGGGACCCGAGCAGCGCTACCGGATCGATTGGGAAGCCCCGGCCGAGCGCGAACTCGCGTCGGTGTGACCCGACGTTGAAGGTCCCGCAGGTCCGGCGACCTGCGGGACCGATCCTTCCTGAAAGAGCGGCGATTCGGCGGCGCGATTCGGCACCGGGCGAGCCGGATCGATACGGTTCCCGGTGCGCCGCACCGGCCGATGGCCCGCCCGCACATCGAACCGGTCCGTCACCGGCTGCCAGTGGCGGGGCGCAAGCCCCGATCAGCGACGTGCCGCGCGGTCACGCAGGATTCGCGCGGTCTGCTCGTCGCCGGGCAGGAACGCCTCCAGTTGTAGCTCGGCGAGCGTGACGTCCACCGCGGTGGCGAAGGAGGTGAGCGTGGTGATCAAACGCAATTCCCCTTCGGCGCAGCGCAGGCGCAGCGGCACCGCGAACCCTAGATGCCCCGGCCCCGGCTCGGTGTGCGGGAGATAGGTCTCCAGCTCGGCGATCAGTTCGTCCAGGACGGGATCGGGGCTGCGGGTCATCCGGTTGCGCAGCGCCTCGGTGACGTGCCTTCCCCACTCCGGCAAGTTGACCACCCGGGCGGCCAGGCCGTCCGGGTGCAGCGCGAGCCGCAGCACGTTGACCGGCGGTTCCAGCAGCCACGGCGCGGCGCCCTCGGTGAGCACGTCGAAGGCGGCGTTGGCGGCGAGCAGGACGCCGTAGGGCCGGACCACCAGCGCCGGGTAGGGCAGATGACCGTCCAGAATGGCGCGCAACGCCTCCAGCACCGGCGCCAATTCCACGGTGTCGAGCTCCGATTCGGGGAAAATCGGCGCGTATCCCGCGGCCAGCAGCAACCCGTTGCGTTCCCGAAGCGACAGCTCCAGGGATTCGGCCAGCCGCACCACCATGGTGCGACCGGGGCGCGAGCGGCCCTGCTCCAGAAAGCTCAGATGACGCTGCGTGGTGTCGGCGCGGATCGCGAGGTCGAGCTGGCTGACCCGGCGCAGCGTCCGCCAGTGCTTGAGCTGCCGGGCGAACCCGGTGGACTCGATCGCCGTCGTCATAGCAGCAGTATCGGCGGGCGGGCAGTGGGCTCGCCATACCCTGCGGGGAATCGCACAGACTTCGAACGGCGGCAAAACTCTGCCGCATGAGCAAGAAACTCGATGAGCAGGAACTCTCGCGATTCGCCGAACGGTACATCGCGTTGTGGAACGAGCCCGACGCCTCGGCCAGGCACGAGCGGATCAGGCAACTGTGGTCCGAGGACGGCGCCCAGGTACTGGTGGATCCGCCGCAGGCGATGCGGGAAGCGCTGGCCCGGTTGTCCTTCCCGATCCCGACCGTGGAGATCCGCGGCTACGCAGCGCTGGACCGGCGCGTCGACCGCGCATACGACGAGTTCGTCGCCCCTGGCGAGCACGTGTTCGTCGCGCACGGACCGGCGGTGCGCCTCTCGGTGAACCTCATCGGCCTGACCTGGCACATGGCGACCAAAACCGACGGCGCCGTCGTGGGTGGCGGATACGACGTCATCGCCCTCGACGACGATGGCCGGATCCGGTGGGATCACCAGTACATCGGCGTCGCGTGAGGCAAGCCGTCGCCTACCGTCTCGATCCCTCGCGCGGCGCGGACGCGCTGACCGCCGCGCCGCAGGAGATGCCGGAGCCGGGCCCACGGCAGGTGGTGATCAGGGTGCGGGCGGCGTCGCTGAATCGTCGCGATCTGATGCTGATGGACGGGACGTACCCGCTGCCCGCCACCCCCGGCGTCATCCCGCTCAGCGACGGTGTCGGCGAGGTGATCGCCGTGGGTATCGACGTGACGCGCGCCGCGGTGGGCGACCGGGTGACCGGCACCTACTTCGTCCGCTGGGTCGACGGCCCGCAGCGCCGGGCGCACGTCGTCGAGCAGTACGGCGCGACCTACCCCGGCATGCTCGCCACTTACGCGGTGCTGGAAGAGGATTCGGTGGTGCACGTGCCCGGTCACCTCACGGACGCGGAAGCCGCGACGTTGACCTGCGCCGGGGTGGTGGCGTGGGCCGCGCTGAGCACGCCGCTGCCGGTGCGTCCGGGCGAATCGGTCTTGACCGTCGGCAGCGGATCGGTGGCGCTTTTCGGCGTGCAGTACGCGAAAATGCACGGCGCCGAGGTCATCTCGATCACTTCGAACGATCGCAAGGGCGAGCGGTTACGCGCGCTCGGAGCCGACGAGGTGATCGATCGGAGCCGGACACCGGACTGGGGACTCGCCGTGCTGGACCGCACCGGCGGCGACGGCGCCGATCACGTCCTCGACGCGGTGGGCATGCCGACATTGGCGAAATCCGTGCGGTCGGCCGCGTACAACGCGCGGATCACGATGATCGGTGCGATGCCCGCCGCCGGCGCGCCCGCGGACAATCCGTTCGGGGTGTCGTATCTGTCGATCCGCCGGATCGCGGTAGGCAGCCGAACGGATTTCGAGGCGATGAACCGAGCGATCGCCGTCCATCGGATGCGTCCCGTCATCGATCGGGTGTTCGCCTTCGAGGAAGCCGCAGCGGCCTACCGGTATCTCCGTACCGGCGATCCGTTCGGGAAGGTGGTGATCGAGTTCCCTCGAGATTCAGGGGCAGGCGGTAAGGATACGCGCCATGGCATCTTTCTCGGCCGGGGTGACCCATAGCTGATAGGCCGCCTTCACCTGGATCTGCCTGGTCAGGTAGGCGCAGTGGTAGCCCTTGCTCGGCGGCAGCCATTCGGCCGCGTCGGAGTCGCTCTTGGACTGGTTGGTCGGGCCGTCGACGGCCTGCAGGTTCAGCGGGTCGTTGGCGAGTTCGCGGCGGCGCTCGGGGGAAAGCTGCTGTGCGCCTTTCTGCCAGGCGTCCGAGAGCGCGACGACGTGGTCGATCTGCACGTCGTCGGAGGACTTCGTGCCGCGCTTGAAGTCGATGGTCTTGCCGGTGTATGGGTCGGCGAGCGTTCCGGTCGCGACGATGCACTTGCCCGACTTGAAGGTCACGTCGGTCATGTCGCGCTGAAGGATGTCGTTGCGGGTGTCGCAGCCGTTGCCGCCACCGGGCACCGAGACATTGTCGGTCCAGGGCGGCCCGAATTCGTCCCGGCTGTAGCCGGTCTTGGGCGCGCGCTCCGCCACACGTAAGGAGCTCAGCAGGGCGAGAGCGTCGCGACCGGGAATAGGGGCGGGTGCGTCGGCGCAGGCCCGGCCGCCAGGGCCGCACCCCGCCGCCGTCGACTCGCTGGGGTGAACCGTGGAGCAGGAGACCTGTCCGATGGAAGTCGCCACCATGATGCCGATCAGAGCCAGCCGCCGCGCTGTGGACTTCATCGAACTTCCTAACGCCGAAACCACTTGAAACTGTAACGGCGAAAAGGTATCCAGTGGCGGGGTTCGCGCAACCCAACGGCGCGTATGAGATTCGGCACAGCCGGCCGTTAACGGGCGATGCGCCGGAGCGACCGGACCGGGATGTGGACCCGCCCCCGAATCGCCGTGCCGGCGCCGATTCGGGGGCGGTTTATCACGAGGAGACCTGGGGAGCCGGCGCGGTTGTGCGGATGGTTGTCCACTCCGAAAACCGCACTGGTACGACACCACGGGGCTGATGAGGGGGAGGTCCCGAGGTGTCGAGCCGCGCCTGCTCCGGACTCACTCGTGACGATCAGGGGCGATCGGGATCAGGTGGGTGACCAGGGGATTCCCTACCGGGTAGGGCGCCAGCACGCATCCGCTCCATCTCGATCTCACTTCAGTTCTACGTACCAAGACAGTAGATAGGCGGAGTGTGGATTGGCAAGTTCGTTCCCGTGGATCGGAAAATTTCTCAGCCGTTCATCAGTTTTGGTTACACATCTACTGCATTAGTACGGATATATGCATGAGACGGCGGTGTGGCGTGACCGCCGTCCGGCTGGTTTCGTTTGTGACGATGATCACCCCCGGACCGGTCACAGGCCGACGAAATCGTGTGTCGAAACGGGTGCGGGCAAACAAGCCGAACTCGAAAGGACCACATCATGCCGACCGTCGAGGTCCTCGACTCTTTCATCAACTACCGCGAGACCGGAGCGGGGGACACCCCGGTGGTGTTCCTGCACGGCAATCCGACCTCGTCCTATCTGTGGCGCAACGTGATTCCGCACGTCGCCGATCGAACCAGAGCGCTGGCGCCCGACCTCATCGGGATGGGGGAATCCGGTAAACCCGACAGCGGTTACCGCTTCACCGACCACGCCGCCTACCTGGACGCCTGGTTCGACGCGCTCGGACTGGACCGGGTGGTGCTGGTCGGGCACGACTGGGGCGGCGCTCTGGGCATGGACTGGGCCGCTCGACATCCGGGCCGGGTGCTCGGCATCGCGCTGATCGAGACCTTCTTGCGGCCGATGCGCTGGGACGAGTTGCCTCCGCTCGGCGCCGAGTTGTTCCGCAAGTTCCGCTCCGCGGAAGGCGAGCGAATGATCCTGCAGGAGAACACTTTCATCGAGTTCAACCTGCCCAAAGGCGTCGCCGACCTGGCGGCCGAGGATCACGACGTGTACCGGGCGCCGTACCCCACACCGGCCACACGCAAGCCGCTGCTGGTGTGGCCGCGTGAGTTCCCGCTGGATGGAGAGCCCGCCGACGTGGTCGGGCTGGTGCGGAACTACGGCGAGTGGGCGGCTGCGACGCCCGAGGTGCCGAAATTGCTGATGGCGCTGGAGAACGGCGTGGGGCTGGGTTCGGCGGAGGCGATCGACTGGGCTGCGCGCACTTTCGCGAGCGCCGAGGTCGCGCCGATCGGCCCGGCAGGCCACCACGCGCCGGAGGATCGGCCGGAGGAGATCGGCCGGGCGGTCGCGCAGTGGCTCCACCGGCACGCCCTGATCGGGGCGGCCGCTCGCTCGTGACCTCGGCCCCGGTGTGACCCGGCGCTGCTTGCGCCGAGCGCGCCGCAGGCCGAATGATGGCCGGATGAGCACGGAGCACGACCGGGTCGCGGCGCAGGAGAAGGCCATGGTCGCCCGCGCGGTCGCGGGCGACCGCGATGCCGTCGCCCTGGTGGTGCGCCTGCTACAGGACCCGCTCTATCGCCTGGCCCTGCGCATGGTCTGGCGGCCGACGGAGGCCGAGGACGCGACGCAAGAAATCTTGGTGCGCGTCCTCGATCATCTGCACACCTGGCGCGCCGAGGCGAGACTGCTCACCTGGGCCTACCGCATCGGCGTCAATCACCTGCTGAATCTGCGGCGCCAGACCCCGCAGGAGGCCGCGCAACTGAGCCTGGACGCCTTCCGGGACGGGCTGGCCGACGGGCTGTCGGAAGCGGATCACCGCGGGCCGGAAGCGGTGCTGCTGACCGCCGAGGTGCGGCTCACCTGTAGCCAGGGCATGTTGCAATGCCTGGCCCGCGACGAACGAATCGCCTTCGTGCTGGGTGAGGTGTTCGAGCTGAACTCCGCCGAGGCCGCCTGGATTCTCGGCGTCACCCCGGCTGCCTATCGAAAGCGCCTGCAGCGAGCCAAGAAACGGCTCGGGAACTTCCTGAACGCGACGTGCGGCCTGGTCGACCCGGCGGCCTTCTGCCGCTGCTCGCGCCGGGTGGACCGAGCGCTCGCGCTGGGGCGGGTCGACCCCCGCCGCCCGGTATACGCGCGCCATCCGGTCAGCGCGGGCGGGCGCACCGCGGCCGAGGCAGAACGACAGATGATCCGGTTGCACGACGCGGCGTCGGTGCTGCGCGCCCATCCGGACTATGCCGCGCCGCAGGCGAAGATGGACGCGATCGCGGGGCTGCTCGGTTCCGGTCGCTTCCCCATGCTCGAGGAGACCTGACCCGACCTCGCGTCACATCGGCCGGCGGCGTTCAGCCGGGTGAGCCGGTGACAGTGCGGTCGGCGGAGGGGGAAGATCCCCGTAGTTCCCTTGCCAGACGAGCGATGTGCGCGGGGCCGACCCGGCAGCATCCGCCGATGATCCGCGCGCCCCGCCCGTACCACTCATGGGCTTGCCGCGGCGCGAACTGTACGGAGCCGGTCCACCGATGACCGGCCGCATCCCAGCCTTCTCCGCTGTTGGGGTAGACGATTACCGGTTTGCCGGTGCGGGCGGCCGGTTCCACCGCGGCCGCGACATCGGCGGGGGCGCAACAGTTCACGCCGATCGCGACGATCGAGTCCGAGCCCGCGGCCACCGCGAAGGCGTCGGCGAGCGGTTGCCCGGCACGCGTGCGGGCGCCGTCGATGGTGTAGCTGAGCCATGCCGGCACTCCGAGGTCGTTCACCACGTCCACCAGCGCCTCGGCCTCATCGAGGTCGGGCACGGTCTCCAGGGCCAGCAGGTCGGCGCCCGCCTCGGCGAGCACCTCCATGCGCGGCCTGTGCCATGCCCGCAGTTCGGCCACGGTGCGCCCGTAGCGGCCACGATATTCCGAGCCGTCGGCGCGCGCGGCGCCGTAGGGGCCGATCGAGGCGGCGACCCAGCGCCGCCGTCCATCGTCGGCGCAGGCATCGCGCGCCGCACAGGCCAGCGCCACGCCGCGCTGCCACAGCCGCACCGATTCCGTCCTGGTCAGCCCGCGCGCGGCGAACCCCTCGAACGAAGCCTGATAGGTCGCGGTGGTCGCGATGTCGGCGCCCGCGCGGAAGTAGGCCGCGTGCACGGCCTCGATCGCGGCGGGTTCGTCCACGAGCAGGCGTGCCGACCACAACGCGTCGGACAGGTCGTGGCCGCGCGCCTCGAGTTCGGTGGCCGATCCACCGTCCGAGATCAGTGCCCCCGCCGCGGGGTCGAACAACACGCTTCCACTGTAGGACGCGGTCTACTCGTCGTCGGTGGGTTGGGCGGTCGGCGGCACCCCGGTGTCGAGGAAACGGATGAGCCGCTCGATACGTGCCGTGTGGTCGACACAGCGTTCCAGGTGGTGGCCGAGTAGAGCGATATCGATCGCTACCTCGGTGGCGGGCTGGGACGCGGGATCGCGC
Source organism: Nocardia sp. NPDC057455 (assembly GCF_042802775.1). Classification (NCBI taxonomy): domain Bacteria; kingdom Bacillati; phylum Actinomycetota; class Actinomycetes; order Mycobacteriales; family Nocardiaceae; genus Nocardia; species Nocardia sp. NPDC057455. The sequence continues at coordinate 14,987 of NZ_JBHVDM010000109.1, forward strand.
AACGCGGAATGCAGTTGCTCGTGCAGCGTTTCCATCGGGCGCCCGGCGGGTGTCTCCTCCTCGGACAGTGGTTGGCGACCCGCGACCGCTTGCCCGGCCAGCGCCGTGCGGTCGGCCGCCAGCTTGCCCATCGAGGCGAGGATGTCCAGGATCGGTTGCTCCGCCGCGTGTCCGGGATGACTCTGATACACCTTGTCGGCGACCCGGCTGGCGAGCCAGCCGATGCGGGACAGTTCACCGGCGATCTGGATCGCCGTCACCACGTGTCGTAGGTCGCGGGCCACCGGCGCCTGTAATGCCAGTAGCACCACGGTGCGCGCCTCGCACGCGCCGTACATCTTCTGCAGCTGCTCATCGAGCGCGAAGACCTCGTAGGTCGCGGTGAGATCGGCGTCGACGAGCGCGTCGGTGACACGCTCGACGGCGTCGTGGGCGAGCGTGCACATCAGCGTCAGATCATTCGTCAACGCGATGAGCTCGGCAGTGAACTGGGTGCGCACTGCCAAATTCTCACCTATGGAAGGCCGTGCGGTCGATTCCTTGCCCGGATGTTCTTCGGTAACGACCTCGCCCTGGTTCGCCGCCCGACGCCCGTGGTGGAACGGAACGCCGGAGTGCGCGCGATCGCACACGGCGGCGGGTGCGTGGAATCGGCAGGTCCAGCGTCTTTTCGGGCCCGCGGCGGACCGATACGGGACTCCGGGGATGGTGGTCGGTCGCCTCCGCGAAGCGTGCTGCCGATGGGAATCCCAGCAGGTGCGGGAGAGCCGTTGCGCGACCGGAGCTTTGTGTCGCGCATCACAATGCGGTGTTGGTGCGCACGCGAACTCACCCAATTGCTCGGCGCGTGCCCTGGATGAGCCGGTGCACCCGGCATGCGCGGTCGGTACTGCGCGATGCGATGGGCGAAGGTTTGCGCCCCGGTGCCTGTAGGTGTCGCGGTGCGCCGGGCAACGGCTCGTGCCCTGATCAACGCCCGAATCGTGCCTGCGTCGAAGCCTGCCGACGCGCGCGACCGGTGTTACCGTCGCGTCATGCCGAACATGCGCGACATCCAGCATCGGGTGGTGACGGCGTTCCAGCGCCGAGTGGGCAATCCGCTCCTCAGCACGCTGCCCGGGCAGACGCTCCTGGAAACCACCGGGCGGGTCAGCGGGCAGCCGCGGATCACTCCGATCGGCGGACGGCGGATCGGCCGGGAATTCTGGCTGGTCTCCGAGTTCGGCGAGCGTTCGCAGTATGTCCGGAACATCAAAGTCGACAACCGGGTTCGGCTGCGGTTGCACGGTCGCTGGCACACGGGCACCGCGCATCTGCTGCCCGAGGACGACCCGCGGGCCCGCTTGGCCGCCCTGCCGCGCGCCAACAGCGCGGCTGTCCGGTTCGTCGGCACCGACCTGCTCACCCTGCGTATCGATCTGGACGACTGAGCCCGCGCCCGGTGCGGGGATGCCGAGCACCCGACCCGGATGCGAATAGTTTGCTGGGACGATGGTGGGCATGATCCGTGTGTTGCTCGCCCGCTGGACCGTAGTCGTACCGCTGCTCGCCGTCCTCGCCCTCGCGGCCACCTGGGGCCGCGGTCTGCCCGGTGTCGCGATGACGATCGTGGTGGTGGCGTTGGTCGGGGCGGTGCTCTCGGCGGTGCACCACGCGGAGGTGGTCGCGCGCCGCGTCGGTGAACCGTTCGGTTCGCTGGTGCTGGCCGTCGCGGTGACCGTGATCGAAGTCGCGCTCATCCTCACCCTGATGAGCCAGGGTGGCGACAAGACCGCGACTCTGGCCCGCGACACGGTCTTCGCCGCGGTGATGATCACCTGCAACGGGATCTTCGGCCTCTGCCTGCTGGTGGGCGCTCTGCGGCGGCGGGTGGCGGTGTTCAACGCGGAAGGCACCGGTGCGGCGCTGGCCACCGTGGCGACGCTGGCCACGCTCAGTCTCGTGCTGCCGACCTTCACCACGAGCAAGCCCGGCCCGGAGTTCTCGCCCGCGCAGCTGGCCTTCGCGGCGGTGGCCTCGCTCGCGCTGTACGGCTTGTTCGTGCTGGTGCAGACGGTGCGTCATCCGGACGACTTCCTGCCGGTCGAGGTGGACCGCGTGCTCGCCGAGCGGGGCGAGCGCACCGATTCGCCCAGCGCGCGCACCGCGCTGATCGCCCTGGTGCTGCTGCTGGTCGCGCTGATCTGCGTGGTGGGGCTGGCGAAGGTGGTCTCGCCCGCGGTCGAGTCGGCGGTCGAGTCGGCAGGACTGCCGCAGTCGGCGGTCGGCGTGGTGATCGCGCTGCTGGTACTGCTGCCCGAGACGCTCGCCGCGGTCCGTTCCGCGCGCCGCGACCAGGTGCAGATCGGTCTCAATCTGGCGCTCGGTTCGGCGATGGCGAGTATCGGCCTCACCATCCCGGCGATCGCGGTGGCGAGCATCTGGCTGGACGGCCCTTTGGTGCTCGGCCTCGGTGCGACCCAGATGGTGCTCCTGGCCCTCACTGTCGTGGTGGGTGGCCTGACGATCGTCCCCGGACGCGCGACACTTCTCCAAGGCGGCGTCCATCTGGCGGTGTTCGCGGCCTTCGTCGGCCTCGCCGCCAGCCCCTAGCGCCACATCCCCCGCACCACTCGGCGGAGCTCGCCGGTCAGTGAGGGTGTTGGGCGGCGTATCGAGCGCGTTCCCGGGCTCGGCGTCGGGCTTGTCGCGGATTTTCGAGGTCGGCGGGCAACCCGTGCTTCGCGAGGCGGTGCGCGCGGTTCATCGGCATGAACGCGACGGTGTAGAACAGGGCCAGCAGCAGCGCCAGCAGGACCATCGCGCCGCGCAGCCACAGTTTGCCCGGGAACAGCAGGAACGCCGCGAACAGCGGCGTGAACGGCACCAGCCCGCGTAGGACGTGCCGGGTGGGGGCGAACCTGCCGGTCAGGTCGTCGCGCACCCACTCGCGCATCGAATCGGGCAGGCGGCGTCCGAAGGCGTAGCCGATCCACTGGATGGGATGGGGCCGTCGTCGTTCTCGTGTCATGACCGGACTCCTCGGTGCAGAGGCTGGGCGTCGGGCTCGGCGAGCGCCGACCGGCGGGCCGCCTCGTTCACCCGGGTGAGGGCTTCGCGCAACTGCTCGAGATCGGCCAGGGTCACGCCGAGGCGCTGCACGACCGCGGGCGGGATCCGCTCGGCCTTCGCGCGCAGTGCGGCGCCGGCCGGGGTCAGGTTCACCACCAAGTTCCGCTCGTCCCGGCTGTCGCGTTCGCGACTGATCAGCCCGGCGGCCTCCAGGCGTTTGAGCAGCGGGGACAGCGTGGGCGAGTCGAGCTGGACAGCCTCGGCGATCGCTTTGACCGACATCGGCGCCTCGCCCCACAGCGCGAGCATCACCAGGTACTGCGGGTGGGTCAGGCCGAGCGGCTCGAGCAGCGGCCGGTAGACGGCCAGCACGGCGCGATTGGCCACCGCCAGCGCGAAGCACACCTGCCGGTCCAGACGCAGCGGATCGTCGATCTCGGGCTCCATCGGTCCTCCTCCGTGGTCCAAGTTAGCGCATTAATAGTTAGTGCGTTAACCGATGTGTGCGACATCTCGCCGCGACATCCCGGCCTTGGGGCCGCCGCTGGTTACCGTGAGATCCGTGGACTACGACGCGGGTCGGCTCCGCATCCAGGAACTGGACGCGGTTCGTGGGTTCGCGCTGTGCGGCATCCTGGTGGTGGATATCTGGCGGATCGCCGATATGGCGGTCACGGACGGATCGGGCGTGGTGATACCGGTCCGGCACGTCCTGTCGGTGACGTTCGAGGGGCGGTTCTTCCCGATCTTCTCCTTCCTGTTCGGAATCGGCTTCGCATTACTGCTGGACGATGCGGCGGAGCGCAGTGAGCGCCCACGGTTGGTCCTGATCCGCCGCTTGCTGGCACTCGGCGTGATCGGCTCGGTCCATCAGCTGTTCCAGCCGGGGGAGGCGCTGCTGCCCTACGCGCTGGCCGGGCTGGTGATCCTGCTGCCAGCCTCGGCGCTGCCGAACTGGGTGGTGCTGGTGGCCGGACTGGCCTGCACGCTCGGCGTGGCGCTGGCCCTGGGCGGTGGGCTGGCCCTGGTGCCGGGGCTGTTCCTGCTGGGCCTGGCCACCGCGCGCGGCGGCATCGTGGACACCCTGGATGAGCGGGTCTGGCAGATCGCCGCGGTGTTCGCCATCGCCCTGCCCGCCGCGATAGCGGCGGGAATGTGGGAGTTCCGCACGCCGTATCTGGAGCTGTGGTCCACGCCTGCCGCGGCCGTGGCAGGTCTGCTGGGTGCGCTGGCCTATCTCACCGGCTTGCTGCTGTTGCTGCGTATCGAGCCCGGTCAGGTACTGGCGGAGGTCCTGCGGCCGCTGGGCCGCATGGCGTTGACCAACTACGTCGGCGCCACCGCGCTGATTCTGCTCGCCGCACCGCGTCTGGGCCTGCACGGCTCCGGCGACTACGCGCCGGTTCTGGGGTTGGCGGTCGCGATCATCGTGGTCGAGGCGGTGGTCGGCGCGGTGTGGTTGCGGTTGTTCGAATACGGTCCGCTGGAATGGGTTTGGCGCTGCGTCACCTGGTGGACGGTGGTGCCGATCCGGCGGGTGCGGACGCCGAGCCGCCCGTACTGACCTCGGCAAGCCCGGCCGTCTTCGGTCTTGCCGCGCTCCCGATCGCTCAGTCGCGTTGCTCGTTCTCGATGCGGCGCAGGATATTCAGCATCGCCAGTACCGACTCGGCGCGGACCGTACCCTGTCTCAGCCCGTCGCGCAGCACCGGTTCCAGCACCTCGTGCTCGGCGTTTCCCTTGAGCGCGTTGATCAATGCCCGCTCGCTGTCACGCGTCGCCGCCGGCCGGGGATCGGTGAACGGGTCGAGGCTGTCGAGCCCGAAGTAACCGCGGAACACCTCCAGTGTCTCGTAGGACGGGTTCACCGCCTGCCCGGTGCGTAGCTTCCAGAGGTAATTGGCGGACAGTCGCGCTCCGGTGGCGCGGTGGATGTCCGTGGCCAGCGCGCGGTGGGTGATACGGTGCGGCCGCCCGTCTTTCGCGGTGGGCGGGTGCATTCCGTCGATGAGCGTGTTGAGCGCCCGCGTGAACGGGTGTAAGTCCTCCCCCATAGCAGCGTTGTCTCCTGTGGTTGACAGGGCATGTGGCGTAGATCATACTCGTGCGTGCTCCGCCTGCGCATGCCGTTGTGGTCGCCCCGAAGGGTGAGTGACCGCGAGAGGTCCGGCGCCCGAGAGCGGTAGCAGGTGGGGCGATCATCGTCGCTCGCCCCATCTCATCGACGGTGTGCGGGCAGCCCTTGCGCTATGCCGGAAACCGAAGTGTCGAAAGATCTCTCGTTCGGGTGCCGCGAACGCCGAATCGGCTGTTCGAAAGCGGCGCGGAGCGCGATGTGGACCGGCTCGTCACGCGAGTGGGTGCGCGCGCCGTTGACGAGCGCGCGCTGAGTGCCCGGAGAACTCGATTCCCCTGACCGACTGCTGATTCCGGGATGGTGGCGCCGTCGACGATCCCGCGGTGACGCGGCCCTGATCGCTGAACCGACGGCGGCACTGTCGAATTCGCCGCGCCGCGAGTGTTATCCGAAGCCGGTTCGTCGAGGCTCGCCAGTGCCGACAGGCGTGGCGTGGCGATGCCACGCACGGTCTCCGGTGCGCATGCGGCTACGGATTTCGTGAACTGGGCGTTCGACCACGTCCGTCACCCGCTCATCACCCGCTCGGTGTAGGTCGGATCCAACCGGAGGGATGTGCGGCCTGCGGCTACGGCCCGCAGGGGTGACTACCAGGTGTTCGCGCGGACCCGACGTCCCGGGCGGGCGCGCGGCGTGCGAACTTCGATCAGGAGGCGGAGGCTCCGGTCTGCCGGATCGCGTCGAGAACCTCGCCGTAGGTCATCGTCGTCGAGTTCACGAGCGCGCGCTCCGACGACACGTCGATGTCGACGGAATCGATGCCGTTGACACCGCGCAGCGCGGACTCGATCGCCGACGCGGACTCGCGCGTAACGTTGTGCAGGGTAACTGTGTACGTCATGGGAATCGGATTGACCGATTCCGCCCGCTCAAACTTTCCTTTCTGCCGCGTTTGACCGCCGGGGGCCCGGGAATAGCGGAGTTGTCAAACGACTCGACGCAACAGGGATTGCCATGATCATCATCATCGGGCTCGTCGCCTTGATCGCGGCCGTGATTATCGGAGTTGCCGCGGTAGTGGGCAACACCGGCCCCGCTCAGCAACTGACGAGCGATTTCGCGGTATTCGACTATCACTTCCACGGTTCCACCGGAGCACTATTCGGCTACGGAGTGGCCCTCGGTGCCATCGGGATGTTCGGGATGGCCCTCGTGCTGTCCGGCGCCTGGCGGGTGACCCGTCGCGGTGTGGTCGCGCGTCGTGAACTCGCGAAGTCTCGCCGTGAGATGGCGGCGGTGCGGCGTGATCTGACGGCGGACACTTCCGCACCGGCGGCGCGGGCTCCTCAGCAGGAGCCGGCCTGGCGGCGGTGGCTGCACACCCCCCGTTCGGGTACTGCCCGGACCGATCGCGGCGCGACGGTATCCACTTCGAAACCTGTGACCGCGAAGTAATTGAGAAGAAAAGGAATACGACAATGATCATTCTCGGCCTCATCCTCTTGGTCCTGGGCTGGCTGCTCGGAATTTCGTTGCTCACCACCGCGGGCATCATCGTGCTGATCATCGGGCTCGTGCTGCTGGTGGCCGGCTCGGTGGGCCGTCCGGTGGGTGGCCGCCGCTGGTATTACTAGGGATTGCTCATGAAGTTCGAAGATCGCCTCGCGCACCAAGTGCAAGCGACCAGGGGCAGCGTGAAGAAATTCCTCGGCCGAGCGACCGGCAACTCCCGGCTGGGGGCCGAGGGACGGCGTGAGCAGGCCCGCGGCAACGTCAAGCGCGCCGCGGACAAACTGCGGGACGCTTTCAAGCGCTGACCGCGCACCTGCCGAC
>NZ_JBHVDM010000110.1:0-21717 GCF_042802775.1 Nocardia sp. NPDC057455
AACTTCTTACGTCCCTGCGGAGTCCGATCCGCCCGGATCTCGAAATCCACAACACCCCTTGAGCTGAGGTGTTGCAACGACTCCTAGAACCCGCGCATCCGGGTCGGCCCCTCCGGCTTTCGGATGCCCGAGCCTGCGCGGTACTACTGCCTCAGGCTCGGGCGCGTGCGGTCGGTGCCGTCAGCTGTAGATGAAGAACACGCCGGTAGCGAAACCGCCCGGTCCGGTGACCGTGACCGGCACCGGGCCGAGTCCCACCGGGGTGATCGCGGTGATCTGCGTGTCGGAATTCACCGTGAACGACACTGCCGGAAGGAAACCGAAGAACACGCCGGTGGCGCCGGTGAATCCGGTGCCGGTAATCGTGACCGCGGTGCCGCCGGTCACCGGCCCCGTATTCGGAGTAACCGAAATCAATGTCGGAACAGAGACATACGTGAACGGCACTCCCGGACTCGTACCGACCGGAGTGGTGACAGTGACCTGCACGGTACCCGTTCCCGGCGGAGCGATCGCGATGATCAGCGTGCTGGAAATCCCGATGAAGAACGTAGCCGGCGTGGCACCGAAGTTGACCGAAGTAACTCCGCTGAGGCCGGTTCCGACGATCGTCACCAAGGTACCGCCGGTCGACGGCCCGAAATTGGGAATGATCGCGGCCACCACGGGAGGCTGCACGACATAGGTGTAGGGAACACCATTGCTGGTGCCGCCCGCATTGGCGACGGTGACCTGTACGGTGCCGGCGCCGGGCGGAGCGATCGCCGTGATCTGCGTAGCGGAATCCAAAGTGAACGTTGTTGCGGTCCCGCCGAATCGGACCGTGGTCGGACCGGTGAATCCGGTTCCGGTGATGACCACACTGTTACCCCCCGAAGTCGGGCCCGTAGTCGGGGATACAGAAGTGATAGTAGGCATGGCATTGCCCCATTTCAGTGTTGATTCCCTGCACCGGGGGGTGCTCGACCTTTTGGTTGCCCGGCTGTAACCATTAACACCCTGAAAGGAGCACTGCGGCAATGCATATCGCGATCCGTTTTCGTCTGTTTTTGTCCGATTCCGTCTGGTTTATGAACGGCTTGACTGCATCACCATGAGACCGGGTCTCGCGCCGCAAAGTGCGATGCCACCGTCTCCGCGCCGTTGCAGGATGAACTCGGACTGGGGTTCCAGGCCCGCATGGCGCATCGGACGCCGTTGTGCTGCACGATGTCTCATTGACAACGAGGGTGCCGGACAGTTCGCGCCGGGACGAGTTGCAGGCTCACGCCGAGCAGTTGCTGATAGCTGAATCGTCGGATACGACGGTTCCCGTATGACAGTCGAACAAGTGGTGCATGCAGGACACGCAGGCAATGGCGGCAAACGCGGACGGAAAGCATGCCCGGTCGAAACAAGACCGATCACCTCCAGGAGAATAGGTTCCATCCCGGAAGGTGAGTGGGAGTGAACGCCTACCGAGAGCTTCTGGCGAATCGGACAGTATGTAATTTGATCTTGCTCAGTCTCCTGTTCCGGACTGTTCTCAACTCCCAAACCCTGATGCTGGTAATGCATGTGCGGCACACGTTGGGTCTCTCCTACGGTGCAGCGGGCCTATTGAGTACCGTCGTCTACCTCTGTATGGCCGGCACCGAGCTACGGCGCGGCCCTCGGCTCGATCGACTGGGCTTGCGGGCCACGATGGCTCCGGCGATCCTGGTGAACGGGACATGTTGGCTGATTGCACCATTCGCCCCCTTTCCGTTGTTGCTGTTGCTCGCGGCGTTGGCGGGATGGTTCGAGATACCGGTCATCAACGTCGCGAAACAGGCCATTACGATCGCCACCACCGAACACGAGCGGCGACCGGCGCTGGCCGCGTACGAGGTGACCGCGGATGTATCGCTTCTGGTCGGGCCACCGCTGGCTGTCGCGGTAATGAGTATGTGGGACACGGCGGCGGTGCTGCTCGTGGTCCGATTGGTAGCCGTGAGTTGCGGGATCGTGTTGCTGAGACAGAATCCACCGCTGCGAACCGATACGCGCCAGGTTTCACGGCCTGCCCCACGGCGGTTGTGGTTACAGACCGGGTTCGTGGCGCCATGTGTCGCATACGCCGCCGCTGCCGTCCTGTGCGCGGAGGAACTGAGTGTCATCACGATCATGCACGATTTCGATGCCGAGACGTCGATCGGGCTGGTGCTGGCCGTTGGCGCGGCCGGTGCAGTGGCCGGTGGGTACGGTTATGGCGCGATCTCCAAAGCCTTCTCGCCGTATGTTCTGCTGGTAGGGCTCGGTGTCAGCGTGGTGCCCTGCGCTTTCGCATCCGGGCCGGTTTCACTGGCCATAGCCGTTTTCATAGTCGGCGCGCTGGCCGGAGCTGTTTGAATCGCCCCGGCGTGTCGGGGGACTTCATCTCTTGAGGAGGATGGAGTCGTGTCGTCGAGGAGGAAGTACCCGGCCGAGTTGCGTGAGCGGGCTGTGCGGATGTTTGTCGAGATCCGTGATCAGCATGGGTCGGAGTGGGCGGCGATGCGGGCGGTCGCCGAGTTGTTGGGGGTCGGTCACCCGGAGACGGTCCGTGGATGGGTGCGCCAGGGTGAGGTCGACCGCGGCGCTCGTCCCGGTGTCACGACTGAGGAGTCCGAGGAGTTGAAGCGGCTGCGGCGTGAGAATGCAGAACTCAAGCGCGCCAACGCAATTCTGAAATCAGCATCGATTTTCTTCGCGGCCGAACTGGACCGGCCACAGCGCTGATTGTCAGGTATATCAGTGAACACCAGGGCCACCGAGTCGACGGTGGCCTGCGATGGGGTGTCGAGTCGATCTGCGCCACGCTCACCGAGTTGGGCGTCCGGATCGCCCCATCGACCTACTACGCGCACCGCGACCGGACTCCGACCGTTCAGGAGGCCCGCGACGCGGAGCTGTGCGTGCACATCCAGCGCGTTCATACAGAGAATTTCGGCGTATACGGCGCCAGAAAGGTGTGGCTGCAACTCAATCGGGAGGGAATCACCGTGGCCCGCTGCACTGTGGAGCGATTGATGCGCCAGCTCGGACTGCGAGGTGCGATGCGCGGCAAGGTCAAACGCACCACGATCGCGGATCCGATCGCGCCGCGGCCGGCGGATCTGGTGCAACGCAGGTTCGCACCTGCCGCACCGAACAGGCTCTGGGTCGCCGACATGACGTATGTGTCGACGTGGTCGGGCTGGGTGTATGTGGCGTTCGTGATCGACGCCTATGCCCGCCGGATTATCGGCTGGCGCACCGGCACCTCGATGACCACGGCGCTGGTGCTCGATGCGATCGAGCATGCGATCTGGACCCGCGAGCATGCCGGATGGGATGTGAAAGATGTTGTGCACCACACGGATAGGGGCTCGCAATACACATCTATTGCGTTCACCGAACGGCTCGCCGAAGCAGGGATCCAACCCAGCGTAGGCGCGGTGGGCTCGAGCTTCGACAACGCCCTCGCCGAGACCGTGAACGGCCTCTATAAGATCGAGTTGATCAAGCCCCGCGGCCCGTGGCGCAGCGTCGATCATGTCGAGTTCGCCACCGCCGAATGGGTGGATTGGTTCAATCACCGACGCCTCTACCAGTACTGCGGGGACATCCCACCCGCCGAAATGGAAACCGCCTACTACGCTCAGAATCCAGCCCAGCAACCCGCTGAGCTGTCACATCAATAAGTCTCCGGACTCACCGGGGCGATTCAGTTTTCCCGGCCCGTACCGATCGGATGAATGCCGTTGTCTCTCCGGATGCACTCGGCGAGGCCCTCGGCTTTCATTTCAGCCTTATGTGGGTCGGCGTAGCCGTGGGAGACAGACCGGATGATCGGCGAAGCGCAACTCGCCGCGGTGAAGCCCGGCGCGATTCTGATCAATACTTCCGAAGCGGAGCTGGTGGATCCGGTGCCGTTGCGCGCCGCGCTGCTGAACGGTCGCCTCGCGGCCGCTGCGATGGACGGCTACTACATCGTGCCCGCGCCTTCCGCCCAGAACGATCCCTTCGGGTTGATGGCTCTGGGCGCTGACAGGTTTCTCGTCACCCCGCATGCGGCCGGCGCCACCGAAGAGTCCTTCCGCGCGATGCTCATGGCCAATGTCGAGTCCATCAAGAATGTCCTCGATTCAGGTGAAGATCCACGAGTTGTCAACCCTGGCTTCCGTGACCATGCCCGCTGGTCACCGGTGGGCCGCAGAGCCTCGAGTCCATGATGCCGGGCTCAGTGGGCGCCGGGTTCGGCGTAAGCGAGGCACCTGAATCGATGGCTACGCCAGGTTTCCACCCGATCCGCTATTCACGCACCCCGTCGAGCACTTGCTCGATGCGGGCGCGCAACGACCGGCCCGCCGCGTGCAGGGGTTCGGTCGAGCGGAGAGTGCGGCTGAGAACGAAAGCGCCCTCGAGTGCCGCGAGGACGGCGAGGATGAACTCACGGGCGTCCGGGGCGGGCAGGCCGCGGCGGACGAAGTAGTCGGCGCCCTCATCGATCCAGGAGGCGATGACCTCGGCGGCGACTTCGCGCAGCGCGGGTTCGCTGTCGGCGATCTCACCCGCGACGGTGCCGACCGGGCACATGTTGATCCAGCCGGTCTGTTCGATCTGTTCGGCCGCGGCCGCGAAGGCGGCGGGAATCGCCTCGCGCAGGTCGTCGTCGGCGTCGAGCAGCAAAGGAAGCAATTGGAGGTACGCGGCTCCGGACGTGCGCAACGCCGCGGCGGCGATCTGCGGTTTCCCTTCGGGGAAGTGGTGATAGAGCGACCCCATCGGGGCGCGAGCGGCGACAGTGAGCTGCTTGACGCTGGTACCCGCGTAGCCCTGTGTCCGCATCAGCTCGGCCATCGCGGTGACGAGGCGCTCGCGGGTGCTGGTTGACATCTTCTCGGTCACCGTTCCAGACTAGAGCAAATACTCTAGAGCGATCGCTCGGATGGAGGCGGACATGCCCGTTATCGGACTACCGGTGGGCCGGGTGCACTACGTCGAGCGCGGTGAAGGACCGCCGGTCGTTCTGCTGCACGGCCTGCTGATGAACCACACGGTGTGGGACGAGGTGCTCGACGCCCTGCCCGACGGGTTCCGGTATGTGCTGCCCGACCTGCCGCTCGGCGCCCATCCCCTACCGCTGCGCGCGGGTGTCGACTTGAGCTTGCGCGGCCTGAATCACCTGGTCGCCGACTTCCTCGCCGCATTGGATCTGCGGGAGGTCACGCTCGTGCACAGCGATTGGGGTGGTGCGCTGTTCCTCACCGCCTACGGACTGGACGAACGCGTCGGCAAGCTCATCGTGCTGCCGTGCGAGGCGTTCGACAACTTCCCACCCGGTCTGCCGGGCAAGATGGCCACCGTCGCCACCTACCTGCCGGGCGGCATCTCACTCGCGCTGCGGCAATTGCGCGTTCGGTGGTTGCGCGGCACGCCGCTGCTGTTCGGGTGGATGGCGCGGCGTCCGCTGTCCGACGCGCTGGTGCGCGACTGGACCGAGCCGGGCCTGCGGGATCCCCGGATCCGGCGCGACCTGCTCGCCTACACCAAGTCGGGCTTCCGCAAGCCGGAATTGATCGCGCATACCGAAGCACTGCGCGACTTCGCGGGCGACACGCTCATCCTGTGGTCGTCGGCGGGCAAGGTGATGCCGCGCGAACACGGCCGCCGGCTCGCCGAACTCATCCCGAACGCGAGGCTGGTCGAAATCGATGACGCCTACGTCCTTTCCATGCTCGACCAACCCGCCGCGGTCGCCGCGGCGATGTCGGCGTTCCTGGTGGAGAACCGCACCGCGCCGGGGCGGAACGCTCGGCGGCCGCGGTAGCGCTCAGGCGTCCACGGCCACCGGCGCCGGTGGCACCACGAAGATCTCCGGGGCCTCGGTGGGTTCGCCGGTCGTGTGACGGCGCGTCCGGTGGTGCGCCCACCGCAGCAGGCCGAGGCCGGTGAGTCCGGCCGCGGACGAAACCGCCGGAGGAATCCGATCCGACCTGGGACGGTCCTCGCGGCGGCTTGCGTTGACGTCGACGAGAAGGTTTAGCGTGGCGGTGACGAGGTCGAGGAGGACGGATGCGCATCGGCGAACTGGCACAGCGGGCGGGTACGAGCACGCGGGCGCTGCGGTACTACGAGGAACACGGTCTGGTGCGGCCGCAGCGGGCCGCGAACGGATACCGCTCCTACGACGACGCGGAGGTGCGGGTCGTCGCGAAGATCCGCGAACTGCTCGGCGCGGGTTTCGATCTCGACGACATCCGCCCGTTCGTCGCGTGCATGCGGGAAGGCAACGGCTCCGCAGACGTCTGCCCGGACTCGGTCTCCACGTTGCGGCGCAAACTGGCCGAGGTCGATTCGTATATGGAACGGCTGGCGGAGGTCCGCCGTCAGCTGGACAACCGGCTCGCGGCGGCCTGCGAGTTCGACCGGATCGAGCAGCTGCGGTGAGATTCGCGGTCAGTTACAGCACCCCGTTCTTCGGCGTCGACCCGGATCGACTGATCGCCTACGCCCAGCACGCCGAACGCTGCGGATTCGAGGCGATCTACCTGCCCGAGCACGTCGCGCTGTACCCGGGCGCCACGATAGGGCCGATGGAGATCACGCCGACGGCGCCATTCGCCGACCCGCTCGACGCGCTGGGGTTCGTGGCCGCCTGCACCGACCGGATCCTGCTCGGCACCGCGGTACTGCTGCTGCCCTACCACCATCCGGTGGTCCTCGCCAAACGCCTGGCGACGATCGATGTGCTGTCCAGGGGACGGATGCGCCTGCTCACGGTGGGCTTGGGCACCTTGCCAGGCGAGGCGCAGGCCGTGGGCGTCGATTTCGCCACCCGGGGCCGTCGTGCCGACGAGGCCATCGATGTGCTCCGGCTCCTGTGGTCCGGCGACGCGGACGGAGTGAGCTTCGAAGGCGAGTTCTTCCGGTTCGACAACCTGTGCAGTTACCCGAAACCGGCTGGCGGCGTGCCCTTGCCGATTCATGTCGGCGGATCCAGCCGCGCCGCGGCTCGCCGGGCCGGATCTCGCGGCGACGGCTACTTCCCGGGCGGGGTGCTCGGGCCGGCCGAACGCGCCACCCAACTGGCGGTCGCCCACGCAGCGGCCGGTGCGGCGGGCCGGAACCCCGACGCGTTCGAATACACGCGCTGGGGATCGATCGATATGCCGGCCGACCGGGTCGCGGGATTGGCCGAACAAGGCGTCACGCGCATCGTGGTGAGCGCGAGCACGGGCGACCCGGAGCGCGCCCGCGACGAGTTGTCCGCCTTCGCCGAGCGATTCGATCTTGCGAACGCACGAAAGTAGCGGCCGCATGCGCGTCGGCGCCGAAAACCTCCTCAGACGGCATGGCCCGCAACCAGGTCTGCCACCGAGTGATAGTGCAGGGTCTCGGCGGCGGGTCGCCGCACGTCGCCGTCCTCGGGTTCCAGCAGCATGCCGACGTGATCGCCGAAGTCGTAGCGCTCACGGATGCGGGCGCTGAACCAACTGGGCACCGTGCTGAGCACCGGAATGCCACCGGGACCCGCCTGCCAGTCGCAGTGCACGAACTTATCGATGTCGTCGCCGGTTTCGCCGCCGAAAAGCCGCGCCAGCGAGAGCTGTTCGCTGCCGAGCAAATGTACCGCGAGCCGCTCGGCGCGCTGTGCGACCCGATAGGTGTAGTTCTTCTTGGACAGGCCGATCAAGAACCGGCGCGGTTCGATGCTGACCTGTGTCGCGAAACCGACGAGACAACCGGCGCGCCTGCCATCCGCTTGCACGGTGACCAGCAGCACGGGATAGTCTGCCGCCGCGACCACCGCGTCGAACACTGCGGTCCGGTCTTCGGTAGCCATCGGTCCTCCCAGCGTGATGCAACGTCTTCCCCGGATGCCCGCGCGATCGTCGCGCAAACATGCCGGACCGGGCAGCGCTCACCCTACAATCGCAGCGACAAGTCGTCTGAGACGGCGACGCCGGAAGTGTGGGATGCCCCTGTGACGGCCCGTGTAGATCGGCTCATTCCGGTCTACATCCCGTGGATGATAGTCCACCACAACGCCTTCCGCGCCGACACTGAAAACGCATGGTGGCGGACGCCACATTGCGAGTGCGGTGGTGTACCGCGTCGATCGACGAAGGCGGCCTCGGTTCAGCAGTGCCGTATTCGGCAGTGAGCGCGCTCTCGGCGGATCATGGCTCCGGGTTCCCGCGCACCGGAACGTCTTCGGCACGCCCCCGCAGCGTCGATACGCCCACGGCGGCCGCGACCATGCACAGTCCCACCACCCAGAGCCCAGCGCGCTGGCTCCCCGTCACGTCTCTCAACCCACCGGTGACATACGGCGCCACGAAACCACTGACGTTGCCGATCGAGTTGATCAGCGCGATACCGCCCGCCGCGGCAGCACCGGTCAGGAAGGTGCCGGGCAGGGCCCAGAACGTCGGCAGCGCCGCGAGCACGCCCACCGCGCACACGGTCACCGCGACCATCGCGGCGAACGGATCGCCGAGATACAGGGCCACCGGAATGGCAAGGCCGCCGAGCAGCGCGGGCAGGGCGACGTGCCGGATGCGCTCACCGGTCCGGTCGGCGCGCCGCCCCCACCACACCATCACGATCGCGCCGATGAGATAGGGCACCGCGTTGATCAGCCCACGCTGTACCACCGAATACCGCATGCCGTACTGCTGCTGGAAGCCGTCGATGATCGTCGGCAGGAAAAAGCCCAGCGCGTAGAGACCGTAGACGATGCCGCCGTAGACCAGGGCGAGCCCGAGCACTCGCCGATGGGTCAGCGCACGACGCAGAGTCCAGTGCTCGGCGCGCCGCAGCGCGGCCCGCTCGGCGGCGAGTTCGCCCGCGAGCCATTCCCTTTCCGCCGGGGCCAGCCAGGTCGCCCGCTCGGGACGGTCGGTCAGATAGAACCAGGTCACCACAGCCAGCGCGACGGCGGGCAGACCCTCGACCAAGAACATGAACCGCCAACCGCTGAGCCCGAAGACCCCGTCGCCGTACTGGATGATCAGGCTCGACACCGTCGCGCCCAGCGCCGTGGAAATGGGTACCGCGGTCATGAACAACGCCACGATCCGCGCCCGCTGCGCTTGCGGGAACCAGTAGGTCAGATAGAGCAGGATGCCGGGAAAGAAGCCCGCCTCCACCACCCCCAGCAGGAACCGCAGGACATACAGCACGGTGGCGTTGGGCACGAACGCCATGGCCGTGGCCACCAGACCCCAGGTGACCATGATCCGGGCGATCCAGCGCCGGGCGCCGAACCGGTGCAGCGCCAAGTTGCTCGGCACCTCGAGCAGCAGGTATCCGGCGAAGAAGACGCCCGAGGCGAATCCGAAGGCGGTCTCGGTGAGCCCGAGATCGGTCTTCATACCGCTGGGCCCGGCGAACCCGATGTTGACCCGGTCCAGGTAGTTGACGAAGTACAGCAGCCCGAGGAAGGGCAACAGACGAATAGTGACCTTGCGCAACGTCGCGTCGGCCACCTCGGCGGTGGAGACCATCAGCGCACTCTCGGCCCCGGACCACCGCTTCGTCAAGTGCGCCGCAGGAGAACCCCTTCGCGCGAGCACGCGAGACGAATCGCCGCCTTGCGCCCCCGGCCGCGGCCGGGGGCGCGGGTCCGCCGCTAGTTCGCCGGCTCCAGGTACACGGGAAGCCGGTCGTGTCCGTTGGAGATGAAGCTGGACACGGAACCGAGTTCACCGGGACCGGCCGCCAAGCGCATGTTCGGGAAGCGCTGGAAGAGCGCGGGCAGGGCGATCTCGGCTTCCAGCCGGGCCAGCGGCGCGCCCAGGCAGTGATGCGCCCCGTACCCGAAGGCCATGTGCTCCTTGGTGGCCCGCCGCACGTCGAACTCGCCCGCGGTGGCGCCGTGCAGCTTCGGATCGCGGTTGGCTCCGGCGTAGGACGCGAGAATCGGCTCGCCCTTGGCGATGCGCAGGCCGTCGATCTCGATGTCGTCGGCGGCGAAGCGCAGCGGCAGATGCGCCACGGGCGCCTCGTAGCGCAACGACTCCTCGATCAGATCGGTCCAGGTCGCACGCCCCGCGGTCACCTCGGTGAGCTGGTCCGGGTGGGTCAGCAGTGCGAAAACGGCCTGATCCAACAGGTTCACCGTGGTCTCGTGCCCGGCGCTGATGACGAGCAGCAGCGTGTCGACCAACTCCTGCTCGGTCAGCTGTGAGCCGTCCTCCTCGTCCCGGTGCGAGATCAGCAGACTGGTCATGTCGTCGCCGGGTGTCTCGCGCCGATAGGCGACGAGTTCACCCAGGATCCGGTACATCTCCGCATAGTTCGCCTGCGACTGTTCCGGAGTCAGCGAGGTATCGAAGATGCCGTCGACGCAGGTGCGCAAACCGGCGTGCAGGAATTCCGGAAGCCCCATCAGGGCGCTGATCACCTGGATCGGCAGCGGGTAGGCGAAGCCTTCCCTGAGGTTCACCGCGTCGCCCGCCGGTGTCGTCGCGAGTTCGCTCAGCAGATCCGTGGTGATCTCCTCGATCATCGAGCGCATCGCCTGGGTGCGGCGGTGGGTGAACGCGGGTGCGACGAGTTTGCGCAGTCTGCGATGGTCCGCGCCGTAGGCGGTGAACATGTTGTTCACAGCGACCCAGGGCAACAACGGCCAGTCCTGCGGTATCTGCCCGTTGATGAGCGCGGGCCAGTGCTGCTTGCCGTCTTTCGACACCCGGGGATCGGCCAGCAACCGCTTGAGCACGTCGGCGTCGGTGACCGACCACGCCCGTACGCCGCCCGGTAATTCGACGAGGGTCACCGGTCCGCGCGCGCGGATTCGCGCGGATTCACCCTGGATGTCGGCGCCCGTCGGGTCGAGAACTAGGGGCTGTGTGTCCATCGGGGACTCCTTAGAAGACGGTCAGCGGAGGGGATTTCGGAAACACCACGGGCAGCGATACCAGCGCGCGATGGAACGGGCCCGGCCGCCAGTTCAATTGGCTGGGCGCCACGGCCAGACGCAGCTCGGGCAACGCGTCGAGGATCTGATCGATCGCGTCCTGGACCACCAGGTACGCCGCCGATCGGGCTGGGCAGGCATGCGGCCCCACGCTCCACGCCAGGTGGGCCCTACTGTCGGTGCGCTGGCCGACACCGATCGCGGGGTCGTTGTTGCAGCCGGCCATGCTGATTATCACCGGCTGGTGCGCGGGCAGCCAGACGCCATCGATGAGAATCGGCTGCTTCGGATAGCTGACGCAGTAGTTCGCCATCGGCGGGTCGTTGAACAACACCTCGTCGAGGGCGTCGCGGGTGGAAAGGCTCCCGCCGAGAAAGTCTCCCGCGAACCGTTCGTCGGTGAGCATGAGCAGCAGCGTGTTGACGATCAGGTTCTGCATCGGTTCGATACCGGCGCCGTAGAGCGTGACCAGCTGATGGATCATCTCGACGTCGTCCAGGCCCGCGTCGTGCCGCAGCAGCCTCGAGGTGATGTCGTCGCCGGGGTCCTTGCGCTTCATCTGCACGAGTTCGAACAACGCGTCGGTGAGCATCGCGTTGCCCTTGTCCGCGTTCACGCCCTCGAAGATGGCGGCCATGCCGGTCGCGACCTGCTGCCCGACGTCCGGTGGGCAGCCGATCAGGGCGTTGAGCACCGCGAAGCTGAGCGGGAACGCGTATTGGCTGATCAGATCCGCCGCGCCGTCCTCGCAGAACGCGTTGATCAATGGGATGGCGATCTGCTCGATGGTTCCGTGCAGCGCGTGCAGATCGACTCCGCCGATGCTCGCGACGTTCGCCTGCCGGTAGCGCAGATGCTCCAGGCCGGCACTGCGCAGCGCGTTCGGCCGCCACTCCAGCATGGGCAGCACCGGGCACTCGCCCGGGACGTTCTTCTGCCAGGTGCGCGGATCGGCCGGGAAGTGGTCGGGGTCGTTCAGGATGCGCAGCGCGGTGTGGTAGCCGATCACCAGAGTGGCGGGCAAGTTCGGCGACAGCTCGACCGGAACGAGCGGACCGTACCGGCGGCGCATCTCGCGGTAGGCCTGGTGCGGATCCTCCGCGTACTCCTGCGAATACAACGGGTAGCGAGGGCCGCTGGAATCGATCGGTGAGCTCTGCGTGACGGGGCACCCGTTCGCGAACGAGGACGGCGGGAAATGTGGCGTGGTCAAAGACGAAACTCCAGAGGAACGAACATTTCGACGAACGCGATCGCCCGGCGCGTGCGCGCCGCGACGGCGTGAGTCGACGTGATCACGTGGAAATCGGTGACAGGTCGGCGCACACCCTCATCAGCTGTGTGCGCGACGACCTCTGAGCGGCAACCTCCTTCTGGATCGGCAGGCGGCGATGTCGGCTCGCCGGACGGAGCCCGGCTACGGCGCCGAACTCGCCTCCGACTGGTTCGAGAAAACCGGCAGGGGCGGGGATTCCGGGAAATGGACGGGCAGGGCGGTCAGCGATCGATGAAACGGACCCGGTCGCCAGGTCAGCTCCTCGGCGGGGACGCCGAGCCGCAGCTCGGGCAACGCGTCGAGCAGCTGATCGATGGCGTCCTGGGCGATCAGATAAGCCACCGACCGGGCCGGACAAGTGTGCGGCCCGACACTCCACGCGAGATGAGCCCGGTTGTCGGTGTACTGCCCCGTGTTGATCGCCGGGTCGTTGTTGCATCCGGCCATGCTGATGACCACCGGCTGGTGCGCGGGTAGCCAGACGCCGTCGATCAGGATCGGCTGCCGTGGGAAGGTGACACAGTAATTCGACAGCGGCGGATCGGTGAACAGCACCTCGTCCAGCGCGTCTCGGGTCGACAGGCTGCCGCCGATGATGCCGCCCGCGAACCGCTGGTCGGTGAGCATCAGCCGCAGAGTATTGACGATCAGGTTCTGTTGCGGCTCGATGCCCGCGCCGTACAGCATCAGCACCTGCTGGACCATCTCGGTGTCATCGAAATCGACGGGGTGTTGCAGGATGCGGGAGACGATGTCGTCGCCGGGGTGGGCCCGTTTGAGCGCCACCAAGTCCGCCATCGCGTCATTGAACATCGCGTTGCCCTGCTCGGCGTCCACGCCTTCGAACATCGCCGCGAGCCCCATCGCCGCCCGCTGCCCGATCTCCGGCGGGCACCCGAGCATGGCGTTGATCACCGCGAACGACAGCGGGAACGCGTATTGCGCGATCAGGTCGGCCGAGCCGTCCCCGCAGAAGCCGTTGATCAGCGGAACGGCGATCCGCTCCACCGTGTTGCGCAGTGCGAACTGATCGATCTCCTCGATGCCCGCGACCGTGGCCTGCCGGTACCGGGCGTGCTCCGGGCCGGAATTCCGGATCGCGGCCGGCCGCCACTCGAGCAGGGGCAGAACCGGGCAGTCACTGGGCACGGTCTGCTGCCACGTCCGCGAATCGGCCGGGAAGTGGTCGGGATCGTTCAGGATGCGCAGCGCGGTGTGATATCCGATCACGAGCGTCGCGGGCACACCGGGGGACAGTTCCACCGGAACGAGCGAACCGTACCGCCCGCGCATCTCCCGATACGCACGATGTGGGTCCGCCGCGAAATCGTCCGAGTACAGCGCGACCCGGGGGCCGTCGGCTCCCACCGGCGAACCGTGCCGGACCGGGCAGCCGCCGCTGGAGGACGACGATGTCGAGGACTGTGGGTGGGTCAAAACGTGACTCCAAAGTCGGAACGTTCGACGAGCAGGGTGGGCGCACGGTACGTGCCCCTGGTGTCGGGATCCGAATTGCCGTGCGAGCGTAACCAATTCGACATTACGCCGAATTCCGCTGGGGCAGAGCATATCTCGTGGGTCACGTCGGCGCGATCGGGTGCTCCCGCAGCGGAACACCTGGACCCGGGTATCCGCGTGGATACGCGGGTTGCCGAGTCCGGGCGCGGGACGGCCGAGACTCCGATGCAGGCAGGTGCGATAGTGATGTCGGTGCGGGCGGACTACTCCGCCGCCTCCAGGAACACCGGCAGCTCGGAGTGGCCGTTGGAGATGAAACTCAGCACGGTGCCCAGCTCGGCCGGCTCGACCGCGAGGCGCATATCCGGGAAGCGCCGGAAGATGGCCGGAAGGGCGATCTCGGCTTCCAGCCGGGCCAGCGGCGCGCCCAGGCAGTGATGCGCCCCGTAGCCGAAGGCCAGATGATCCTTGGTCGCTCGCCGCACGTCGAACTCGCTCGCGGTGGCGCCGTGCAGTTTCGGATCCCGGTTGGCCGCCACGTAGGAGGCCAGGATCGCCTCCCCCTTGGGGATGCGGACGCCGGCGACATCGATCTCCTCGACGGCGTAGCGCAGCGGCAGGTGCGCCACCGGCGCCTCGAAGCGCAGCGACTCCTCCACCACGTCCGACCAGGGGACCCGGCCCGCCACCACGTCCGCACGCTGGTCAGCGTGGGTGAGCAACGCGTAGATGGCCTGATCGAGCAGGTTCACCGTCGTCTCGTGCCCGGCGTTGATGACCAGCATCAGGGTGTCGACGAGTTCCTTCTCGGTCAGCTGCGAGCCGTCCTCCTCATCCCGGCTGGCGATCAGCACACTGGTGATGTCGTCGCCGGGCGTCTCCCGCCGGTAGGCCACGAGTTCGCTGATCAGCCGGTACATCTTGAGATAGTTGGCCTGGGCCTCCTCCGGCCCGAACGATGTGTCGAAGAATCCGTCGACACATTTCCGCACGCCGGGGCCCAAATGGTCGGGCACACCCATCAACTCGGTGATGACCTGGATCGGCACCGGATAGGCGTAGCCCTCGCGCAGGTCGACGGCCGTACCGCGCGGGGTGGCCGCCAGCCGGTCGAGCAGGTCCGCGGTGATCGCTTCGATGCGCGGTCGAAGCGCCACGGTGCGACGGTGCGTGAACGCGGGCGCGACCAGTTTGCGCAGGCGCCGATGCTCGGCGCCGTAGGCGGTGAACATGTTGTCGACCGCGACCCACGGCTGCAGCGGCCACTCCTGGGTGATCTCACCGTTCATGAACGCCGCCCAGTGCTGCCGGGGATCCTTCGACACGCGCGGGTCGGCCAACAGGCTCTTGAGCACGACGGCATCGGTGATCGACCACGCGGGCACCCCGCCGGGCAACTCCACCAGGGCCACCGGCCCACGTTCGCGCAGCCGCGCGGCCTCGCCTTGGATATCGGAACCGGTCAGATCCAAGACTATCGGCTCTTGCGACATCGGACGCTACTCCTTACACCATGTTCAAGGGAGGGGACTTCGGAAAGACGACCGGCAAGGACGCCAACGCCCGGTGGAACGGGCCGGGCCGCCAGACCACTTGATCCGCGGGCACGGCCAGCTGCATCTCCGGAAGCGCGTCGAGGAGTTGGTCGATGGCTTCTTGGACGACCACCGACGCCACCGACTTCGCGGGACAGGCGTGCGGTCCGACGGCCCACGCCAGGTGCGAGCGGTTGCCGGCGCGGTCACCGCCGCGGATCGCCGGGTCGTTGTTGCAGGCGGCCAGGCTGACCAGGACCGGCTGATGCGCGGGCAACCAGGTGTTGTCGATGAGGATGGGCTGGCGCGGATAGGTGATGCAGAAGTTCGCCATCGGCGGGTCGTTGAACAACACCTCGTCCAGCGCGTCGCGCGTCGACAGGCTGCCGCCGAGGACGTCGCCGCCGAAACGGTCGTCGGTGAGCATCAGCAGCAGGGTGTTGGTGATCAGGTTCTGCTGCGGCTCGATTCCGGCGCCGTAGAGGCTGATCAGGTTGGAGAGCATCTCCTCGTCGTTCAGATTGGACGAGTGATGCGCCAGCCGGGAGGTGACGTCCTCGCCCGGCTCCGCGCGGCGCTGGTGGATCAACTCCATCAAGGCCTCGGAGAGCATCTGCATGCCCTTGGCCGCCTCGACGGTGTCGAAGAGCATCGCCATGCCGGTGGCGACCCGCTGACCCAGTTCCGTCGAGCAGCCGACGATCCGGTTGAGCACTTCGAAGACGAGCGGGAACGCGTACTGCGTCACCAGATCGGCGGATCCGACCTCACAGAAAGTGTTGATCAGCGGAATCGCGATGCGCTCGACCATCGAGTGCACCTCGTGCAGGTCGATGGCATCGATGCTCGTGGTGTAGGCGCCCCGGTAGCGGGCATGCGCGGCACCGCTGTTGCGCAGTGCGTTCGGGTACCACTCCATCATCGGACGGATGGGCGAGTCCTCGGGAATGTTCTTCTGCCAGATGCGGGGATCGGCGGGAAAGTGCTCGGGATCGTTGAGGATCCGCACGGCTTCTTGATAGCCGATCACCAGCGTGGCGGGCACACCGGGCGAGAGCTCGATCGGGACCAGCGAACCATGGCGCCTGCGCATCTCCCGATAGGTCCCGTGCGGGTCGGCCGCGAATCCCTCCGCGTAGAGCGGGATCCTGGGACCGTCGGTGTCGATCGGCGATCCGTGCGCGACCGGGCAGGCGCCGGTGGCTAGGTGGGTGGGGAAAATCGAGGATTGTGGCGTGGTCAAATGCGAGACTCCAAACGGTGGAACAAGAATTCGACAAGCGTGATCAGCGAGCGCAAGCACGTGCCTCGATCACGCGCGTCCAGTAACGTCAGCGGTGTGCCGGGTTCCAGGTCGAGGGCATCGCGCACCTCTTCGAGCGGGTAGGGCCGCGCGCCTTCGAACTGATTGACCGCCACCGAATACGGGACGCCACGTTCCTCGAGCACCGAGAGGACCTCGTCGGACTTCTCGATGCGGCGGGTGTCCACCAGCACGAGCGCGCCGAGCGCACCGCGGGCCAGCTCCTCCCACAAGGGGACGAAACGTTGCTGGCCCGGCGTGCCGAAAAGGTAGAGCGCTAGTTTGGGACTGAGTGTGATGCGGCCGAAGTCCATCGCGACCGTGGTCTGCAATTTGCCGGGCAGTCCGGCCATGTCGTCCACGCCGACGCTGGCCTCGGTGATGGTCTCCTCGGTGCGCAGCGGCTTGATCTCCGAGACGCTGCTCACGAACGTGGTCTTGCCGACGCCGAAGTTGCCGGCCACCAGCAGTTTCACCGAGCGGGTCACGGTCTCCGGCACGTAGTCGACGGCGCGATCAGACGGCGAGAGCACGGAGCCCATTGAGTACCTCCTCCAGCAGAGCGATCTCCGGCAGGGACTCGGCCGGGGTGGGAGTGACCAGGTGCCCGCCGTCCATGAGATCGGACGCGACGATCTTCACGACGGACGGCGGGAGGTCGAGGTACGCCGCGATCTCGGCGATCGACAGCGCACCTCGACGGCTGCACAGGGCCATGACCCGGCGCGCATCGGGCGACGCGCCGGGCAGTGGATCTTTGGCGGTCAGGACCAAAGTAACCAGGTCCAGCTCACGAGTAGGACGCGTACGCCCTCCGGTGCGCACATAGGCCCGGACCAGGTCCGGATCGCGCCGCGGCTTGCTCATGACGGCACCTCGCTTTCGCTCGGCTCCGTGATGCCCAGCGGCGCAGTACCTTTGACTCGCTCGCTGCGCTCGATCATGGCATTTCGCTACCGTCTACGCGCCTACGCGGCTGGCTGCCGAGCTCGCGTCCGACCCGGCCGGCCAACTCGTTCATGCGGTGGGCGACGAGGCCCACGTCGATGTCGTTGGTGGTCGCGACGCCGAGTAACGCGCCCTCGCCCGCCGCGGTGATGAGGATCATCCCCTGGTCGTACTCGGTCATGTTCTGCCGGACGCCATTCGCGGAATCGCCACAGAACTCGCCCAGCGCCTTGCCGAGCGAGCGCAGGCCGGAGGCCGCCGCGGCGAAGCGTTCTGCCTCGTCGCGGGCGATCCCCGTGGAGTGCGCGATCCGCAGGCCGTCGTCGGACAGCAACACCGCGAACCGCACACCCGGGATACTGAGATCTTCGAGTAGCCAGCCCAGTTTGTTGCTGCTGTCGGTCACGGGTGTGGCCATCAGGATGTCATCCCTTCCGTGTCATCAGATGCGGCGGCGCGGCCGCTCTTGGAGCCGGTATGCCAAGCTGCGGCGACCTCGGGGCGAGCGATGCCCGGTTCGGTGCGCGGCCCGACCGGGGCGAGCGCGACCGTTCGGCGTCGCCGCTTGGGTAACCCGCCGCTGGTGATCTCGCTCACCGTCAGCGAGTGCTCGTCCTCGCCGGGCTGCTCGATCGGCGCGTCCTGCGCGGGAACCGTCACCGGCTCCGGTTTTGCCTCGGCCACGGGCGCGACCTCCTGGACGTTCTGCGGGGTGACCAGCAGCGACTCCGGGATGTAGACCATCGCGCGCATGCCGCCGTAGACGTTCGGGCCGTCGATGTAGACGGTGAAACCGTAGCGGCGGGCCAGCGCGGCGATACCCGGGAAGCCGACCTTCGGCGACGGGCCGAGCTGGTGGATGTCGACGGGCCGCTCGTGCGCGAGCACCTGGCGGGCCTCCTCCATCTGCTCGGCGTTCATCCGCACGCCCGCGTCATCGATGATGACGGTGACGCCGTGATGGCCCTCCTGGAAGTTGACATCCACGTAGGAAGTCGGCGGGGAGTACCGCAACGCGTTGTCCAGCAGGGTCGCCAGCGTGTGCACGAGCGGCTCCACCGCGCGGCTGATCACGATGCGGTCGAGCTGGTTGGGTCGCACCCGCAGGTATTCGCGGACGCGGCCGATGGCGCCGCCGACCACATCGGTCAGCGTCTGCGCGGGCCAGCGGCGGCCGGGCAGACCACCGCAGACGATCACGTAGGACTGCGCCTGACGGATCATCTGCTGCACGGTGTGGTCGATGCGGGTGAGGGTTTCGTACACCTGGTCGTCGCGATGCTCACGCAACGCGGCGCTCACCACCTGACTGACATCCGCGCCGAGGCTGACCACAGAGGTACCGAAGGAGCGGACCGCGGCGCTGGTCGCCTGGCGCGAAGCCGAGGCGACCTCGTTGCGCGCGGTCTCCTCGGCGGCCTTGATCGCCTGCTGCGCCTCGTTGTTGGTCAGGTCCCTGGTCTCCGAGCGCATCAGGCTCAGATCGTCGGCGTACCGCTCGGAGATCCACCGCAGGATCTGCGCGAGGCGTGAATTCTCCATGCCGGCCTGGACTTCGACCGGGGGCACCTGCGACTCGAACCGGCGGATCGACTCGGCCACCGCGGGTAGCGTGGTGGCGGCGAACCGCTCGAGCGTGTCCTCCGTCGCGCGCTGTTCCCTGGTCACAGCCTCGAGCTTGGCCCGTTGAGCCCTGGCATACTGCACTGCGTACAACGCCCCCGCTACGGCGATCACCAAAGCGACGGCGAGGATCCATGAAAGCACCACGGCGATATCTTGATTCATCAGTTCTTTCGTCGTTGACTGGTCTCGAGGAATCGGCCCACTGCCATCCTGCTTCGCTCGCCTTCCCTCGCCTGCCGACCATGGACGGACCGGTCGGTGGGGTCCGCGTCGGAGTACCGGAACCCCGCGACGACACCGGCACTCACCGAGAGTGCCTACCGCACAGTGCCCGCAGGACAGGCGATTACATGTCAATCGCCGACCGCCCGGATCGTGTCCGAACGGTAACCAGAACCCGACCAAACGCACATTAGCAGCATTCCAACGAAGTCTCTGCCGATCCCAGCGACACATTCCGGTTTCCCGGAGTTGGGACGATACGTGCCGGTGATCGCGACATAGCTGCGCAATAATGTTGGGCTGCCGTGCAACCCAGGGACCGTTTGCCCTGCGTACGGGCCCGCACCCGGGACGAGCACCGGAAACGGCGTGGCGGCGCAGGGGCCATGGACGCCGCGACGACCGGAACTCGGCCGGCGGAATGGGCGTTCGCTGATATGTCAACAAACGTATTGACGGGTGTTCGAATTCGATTCCGTCGCGTTGCGTTCACCTCGGCGTCGATCGAGCACCCACAGTCGCTCGCCCTCGCGACCGGGCGGGCCACCGGCGCCGGATACCATGCGCCCATGGCAAAGCTGAAGGTCTCGGTCGATGTCCCGATCTCGCCCGAGGAGGCCTGGAGGCACACCTCCGACCTCGCCGACCTCGACAAATGGCTGACCATGCACGAGGCCTGGCGCGGTGAGGTTCCCGCCGAGTTGACCGTCGGCACCCAACTGGTCGGCATCGCCTCGGTGAAAGGCCTGCGCAACCGGGTCACCTGGACGGTGCGCGCCGCCGAGCCCCCACGCCGCTTGCAACTGACCGGCGCGGGCAAGGGCGGCACCAAACTGGGCCTGCAACTGCTCGTCGCGCCGAAAGGCTCCGGTTCGGAGGTCACCGTCGACATCGAGCTCGGCGGTGCGCCGCTGTTCGGTCCGATCGGATCCGGTGTGGCCCGCGCGGTCAGAGGCGATATCGAACGCTCCCTGGACCGCTTCGTCGCGCTCTACGGCTGAAGCCGACCGTCACCCACCGAGAGCGTCGAAGACTTCTTCGGCCCGGTCGCGGGTGCGATACATGTTCCACGCGGCCTCGGCCAAGTCGTCGGGATCGAGGGTGTGGCCTTCCGGGCTGCCGAAGCGCGCCGGGTCGGCGGTGACCATGGCGTGGATGTCCCCGCGCT
Source organism: Nocardia sp. NPDC057455 (assembly GCF_042802775.1). Classification (NCBI taxonomy): domain Bacteria; kingdom Bacillati; phylum Actinomycetota; class Actinomycetes; order Mycobacteriales; family Nocardiaceae; genus Nocardia; species Nocardia sp. NPDC057455. The sequence continues at coordinate 20,446 of NZ_JBHVDM010000110.1, forward strand.
CGACGAGGCCGCCGATGGTGAGGGTGCCCGCGTAGAGGTTGCGCCCGGCCAGCGCCGCGTTGAGGGTGAGGGCGTAGTTGCGCAGCGCGGCGGTCGCGAGGGCGAGGTGACCGAGCATGGGCATGGGACGAACGCTGGAAAGGCCGCCGGCGAAGAGCACTGCGCCGTCCCCGCGATCGAGCATTCCGGGCAGTACGTCGCTCACCACGTCGACCGCGGGCCACACCCACTCGAAAGCCGATCGCGCCGTGTCGGCGTCGATGTCGGTGATCGGCACCGGCTGCTGCGTCGGCACCGGCCCGTAGTAGACCATTCCGATCGGGCCCGCGCGGCGGATGTCGCCGAGTACCGTGCCGAGCCGCGGCCGATCGGTGACGTCCGCGACGTGAGCGGTGGCGTCGATGCCGCGCGCCGCCAGATCCGCCAGATACGCCCCGTGCCGCGCGTCGCTGCGCGAGACCAGCGCGACGCGGAACCCTTCCCGGCCGAAACGGCGGGCCATCGACATCCCGAGGCCGGGCCCGACCCCGACGATCACCGCTGTTGCCTGCTGCGCCATACCATCTCCTTCAATATGAGGCCCCCCTCGATTTTTACGATAGCATGAAATCGAGGATGCCCTCAGATTTTGTAGAATGATCGCGTGACCAAGCCGCTGCGCCGGGATGCCGCCCGTAATCGCGAGAAGTTGCTGCGGGAAGCGGCCGAAGTGTTCATCGAGCAGGGTCTCGACGGCTCGTTGGAGGAGATCGCGCGGCGCGCCGGAGTCAGCATCGGAACGCTGTACAACCATTTCCCGACCCGCGATACGTTGATCGACGCCCTCCTACCGCCGCGACTGGCGGCCGTGGACGAGATCGCCGCCCGCGCGGCGGCCGAGCCGGACGCCTGGACGGCGTTCACCGGATTCGTGGAAGACCTGCTCGTCCGGCTGACCGCCGATCGCGGGTTGCTCGAGGCGTTCACCGGGGATCATCCCGCGGCAGCTCAGCTGGCGGAAGCCTGCCGGCGCGGAATGTCGCAGCTGTCCGCCGTTCTCGCGCGCGTCCGGGAAGACGGTGCGCTGCGCGCCGACGCGACCGACGAGGACGTCGTCGACTTGGTGTGGGCGCTGTCGCTGCTCGGGGAGGCCACCGGCTCGCCATCGTGGCGGCGCGCCGCGGAGATCGTGTTCGACGGGCTTCGAAGCCGTCGGTGACCGGACGGGCGATCAAGCCACGACCGGCCCGGTACGGTCCCGAGATCGCCTGACCTACAGGCGATCTCGGGACG
>NZ_JBHVDM010000111.1:0-21547 GCF_042802775.1 Nocardia sp. NPDC057455
GGTCGAGACTCACGCCTTCGACGCATGCGCTTCGACCGCTGGAACGCGAGCCGGGCCGCGAACGGCGCTCGTAAGACTCGCGCCTCCGGTGGTTACTTGTGGGGGCAGGTGGGCAGCACGAATGAACCGCCGACTCCCGCGCGGCTTGCTCTCCGCCACAGCCGGTGCGCAAGCTCCATCATGCACGGACCGGTTGGTCCTGTACATGAACCTAGTGGGCTAACCCCGTCCGGTGTAGTTAGGGGCCTCGACGGTCATGGTGATGTCGTGCGGATGGCTCTCTTTGAGGCCCGCCGCGGTGATCTGCACGAACTGGGCCTCCTGCAGATGGGCGATCGACTGCGAGCCGGTGTAGCCCATGGCGGCGCGCAGGCCACCGACCAACTGGTGGATCACCTGGTTGACCGGGCCGCGGAACGGCACCCTGCCTTCGATGCCCTCGGGGACCAGCTTGTCCTCGGCCAGCACGTCGTCCTGGAAGTAGCGGTCCTTGGAGAACGACTTGGCCTGGCCTCGACCCTGCATGGCGCCCAGCGAGCCCATGCCGCGGTAGCTCTTGAACTGCTTGCCGCCGACCAGGATCAGCTCACCCGGCGACTCGGCGGTGCCGGCGAGCAACGAGCCGAGCATCACGGTGGACGCGCCCGCGGCGATGGCCTTGGCGATGTCGCCGGAGAACTGGATGCCGCCGTCTGCGATCACCGGGACGCCCGCGGGCTTGCACGCGGCGACCGCCTCCAGGATCGCGGTGATCTGCGGCGCACCGACGCCCGCGACGACGCGGGTGGTGCAGATGGAGCCGGGGCCGACGCCCACCTTGACCGCGTCCGCGCCCGCTTCGACCAGGGCCGACGCGCCCGCACGGGTGGCCACGTTGCCGCCGACCACCTGGATCCGGTCGCCGACCTCGGTCTTGACCTTGGTGACCATCTGCAGTACCTGCGCCTGATGACCGTGCGCGGTGTCCACCACGAGCACGTCGACGCCGGCGTCGGCCAGCGTCATGGCACGCGACCACGCGTCCTCGCCGACCCCGACCGCGGCGCCGACCAGCAGACGGCCGTCACGGTCCTTGGTGGCGTTGGGGTATTGATCGGTCTTGACGAAGTCCTTGACGGTGATCAGGCCCCGCAGGCGCCCGTTTCCGTCGACGATCGGCAGCTTCTCCACCTTGTGCCTGCGCAGCAGCCCGAGCGCGGCCTCGGCGGTCACGCCCTCCTGCGCGGTGATCAGCGGAGCCTTCGTCATCACATCGGCGACGCGGCGGTCCTGATCCACCTCGAACCGCATATCGCGATTGGTGATGATGCCCACGAGCGCGCCGGTCTCGTCCACCACCGGAAGGCCGGAGATGCGGAACCTGGCGCACATGGCGTCGACCTCGGCGAGGGTGTCGTTCGGACGGCAGGTCACCGGGTCGGTGACCATGCCCGCCTCGGACCGCTTGACCGTCTCCACCTGAGCGGCCTGGTCGGCTGCCGACAGGTTGCGGTGCAACACACCCATGCCGCCCGCGCGGGCCATGGCGATCGCCATCCGCGCCTCGGTCACCGTGTCCATGGCAGAACTGACCAGCGGGGTGCGCAGGCGGATATCCCGGGTGAGCCGGCTGGAGGTTTCCACAGAGCTGGGGATGAGATCCGAGGCGGCAGGCAGCAACAGCACATCGTCGAATGTGAGGCCGAGCATGGCGATCTTGTTCGGATCGTCACCACCCGTAGGAGGGCGGACTGCGATTCGTTCGCCCGGTACGGGATTACTCATTCGGATCGACCCCTCCTGGACGTCGATAGCGACCGGCGCCGGCATAACCGGCGCCGTGACGGCTGATGGGATAAACGTTGGTTCGGCGGCGGTGCGGTCGGGACCGCCGTAGCCTGTGCTCCATGGTATCTGTCCGGTGAACTCGCCGACGAAGTGAGCCCACCACCGAAACTGGCAGGCCGCATCGCTGGCGCAGACCACCCTGTTCTGCGTACCGTGGGGATGTGCGTGACCATCTACCACCTGGCTTGCCGCCGGATCCGTTCGCCGGAGACCCCTCCGACCCGTCCGCCGCGCTCGACGCCATCGAGCCCGGCGAACCGCTGGATCCCCACGAGCGCCTTGCGGTCGAGGAGGATCTCGCCGACCTCGCGGTGTACGAGGCGCTGCTGGCCCACCGCGGAATCCGCGGGCTCGTGGTCAGCTGCGAAGACTGCAGGCAGGACCACTACCACGACTGGGACATGTTGCGAGCCAATTTGCTTCAGTTGCTGGTCGACGGCACGGTCCGCCCGCACGAGCCCGCCTACGACCCGACGCCGGAAGCGTACGTCACCTGGGACTACTGCCGGGGCTACGCGGACGCCTCGATGAACGAGGCTTTCCACGGCGACGGGTTCGACGGATTCGACGGCTGAGACCGGCCCCACCGATACGCACGCGGGCCACTCGAGGCTCGCGTACTTCGCGCTTGCCTTTGTGATTTTCGACGCACACAGTCCCCTCGGCAAGCGGACATCGAGGCCCCTTCGCGGGCCGACACGCCGATGAACCACGGCCTGATGCGTCTGCCGGACAGACCGGACCCCAAGAGACAAAAAGCCGACCGCCAGATCGGCGATCGGTTCTTGCCTTGTCCGATAGTGCTTGGTGTCAACGACCGGGCGGCACGAACGATCCTGGGTTGGGAATGACGGGCACGCTGAAGGTCGGCGGCTGATTGCTGTTGCCGTTGGTACCGGTGTTGCCCTGCGTCGGAGCGGTGGGCGGCTGCTGCTGCGGCGCCGTCGGATTACCGGTGTCCGCCGTGGGTCCGCCCGTGGGCGGCGGCTTGACCTCCGTGACCGGCGGCTCCTGCGGGGCCGTCGGTTCCACGGTCGCCGGCGGCTGGGTGGTTACCGGCGGGGCGGTGGTCACCGGCGGCACCGTGGTCGGCGCGCCGCCGCCGTTCGATGTCCCGCCACCATTCGATGTCCCGCTGCCGTCCGGAGCGGTGGCATCGACCGTGGTCGAAGGCTTCGTCTGCTCACCCGGCTGTTGCACGATCGTCGAGGTTCCGCCGGTCGACGGGTTGGGCTTCGTGCTCGCACTGGTGCCGGGGGTGGCACGTGGATCGGTGGTTCTGGGCACCGTCGACTCGAGCTGGTCGGCCAGTCCCTTGTCCACCTCGCGCAGCTTCGCGAGCAACTGCTCCCACTGGGCCATCAGGTCGGCGCGCTTGTCCGGATCGCTGACCTGCGCGGCGTTCTCCTTGGCCCGCTCCAAGCGCACCTTCGCCTGCGCCGGGTTCTGCGCGACCAGCGTCGACGCCTCGTTCAGATCGTCGCCCGCACGCTGCACCACGGTGGTCTGGGCCTGTTCGCTGAACACGACCTCCTTGACCCGCCATAGCGGATCACCCGGCTCCGCGTTGTACGAGAACGCCGTCATACCGCCGAAGACCAGGGCCAGCGCGGCCGCGGCGCCCATGATCGGGCGAAGCAGCCTCAGCCGCCCGCCGCTGTGCGCCCCGATGCGAACCTGCCGCGCACCGATCTCCTGATTGACCGCGGCCACGATCACATCCAGGTCCGGTTCGGCCGACATCGGAGCCGCGATCAGCTCCGCTCGCCAATCCGCGAGCAACGTCGCGAGCTGATACTCCTCGGCGCTGTCGGTGTGCACCGGACCATCGCTGGCGATGGCGTCGATCAGAGCATCGTCGCGGCGTACCGCGGCGATGTCGACCGGGCCGGTATCACCGGACGCCTCGGCGTAGGGACCGCTGTTTCGCGATCCAAGCCGCGCCTTCCGGTCACCCCGACCGCGCTCGCCATCCCTAGCCATACATTTCACCTGCCCTCGCCACTTGTGACTTGAGTTTCGCGAGTGCCCTGTGTTGGGCCACCCGTATCGCACCCGCCGTACTGCCCACGGCGACTGCGGTTTCTTCTGCTGACAAACCCATGACCAAGCGCAGGATCAAGATCTCTCGATGCTTCTCGGGAAGCGTCGCGAGCAGACGGTTCATCTGTCTGCTCGTCTCTGATTCGAGAGCTCGTTGTTCCGGTCCCTGGTCGGTGGATATGACATCTGGTACTTCGGCCATCGCCTCCGCCTTGTTACGGGCGGCATTGCGATGAGCGTCGGCGACCTTGTGCGAAGCGATCCCGTAAACGAAGGCCATGAAGGGCCTGCCCTGGTCTTGATACCTGGGCAAGGCGGTCATCACAGCCAGGCAAACCTCCTGCGCAACGTCGTCCGCGGAGAGCTGCCCACGCTCCGCGGCTCCGATCCGCGCGCGGCAGTAGCGCACTACCAGCGGGCGGACCATCTCCAGTACCTGAGCTAAAGCGGATCTGTCGCCCTGCGCAGCGGCAGCGACGGCGAGGTCCAACTCTTCGCCCGTGTGCGTCATCGTCAGAGATATTCCTGGCGTTACAAAGTGGCACGGTCCGGTGACGACCAGTGCTTCCACCGAAGGGGCGGAACGGATCTAACAATAGCGACCCGATGGCCGGAACTTGGCAACACGGTGGACTCAGTGATCACCTACCCGCCACCAGGGGGCGCAACGCGCCTCCGGCGCGGGCGATGACCGCGGCGCACTCGGCCGCCTCCGCCGCCGCGTCCGCCGCGCCCGAACCGGCGCGGAGCATGGCGCAAGCCCATCGCAACGGCAGCAGCCCGTGTGCGCGGCACTGCTCGGCCACGTCCTCGGCGCAGACGCCGGATCGCCCGCGCGCGCCGCGGGCCACGTCGGCCGCGGCCACCAGAAGGCGCGACTTGACCTGGTGCCGCACCGACGGGGATCGGTCGGCCAGCTCGAGCGCGGTCGCCGCGTGCGTCGCGGCAGCCTCGAAATCACCTGCTGCCAGCGCGGTTTCCGCGGACACCCAGCCCAGGCGGATCGCGGGACGCCAACCTGCCCCGTACTGCCGCGCCGCCGACTCGCTGCGCCGCAGCAGCCGATCGGCCAGCGCGAGCCGCCCGGTCCCGAGCGCGTCGGCGGCGAGCCCGGTGAGCGCGTCACAGATCGCGTCGGCGCGGCTGGGACGGTAGCCGCCCGCCTCCTCCGACGTACCCCCGGAGTCGGCCTCGGCCCCGGCGCCGGTGGTGAGGATCAGCGCGGCCGCGCGCCCGTCGAACGCCGCCGCACGCTCGTGCCTGCCGAGCTGGCGGAGGAAAGAGCCCTCGGTGCTTCCCGCCAGTGAGAGGAGGACGGGGTCAGCACTGTGGTTGCATACCTTTCGCAATTCGGCACGCGCCGCGGCATAACGCCCTTGGCCGCCGAGGACCACCGCGCGATACCACCGGCCGAGTGCGTCCGAAGCGGGCGGCAACTCGGCGGCGGCGCGCCCCGGATCGGCGCCGAAGGCGGCCTCGGCGAGGACCGCGACGTGAGGATCTCCGAGCGGAGCGGGCGCGAACACGGGCGCACTCTATCTTGTGCGGCACGCGGGCCGGGACGACGAAAGGTGAGCGACCGCGGGCGGGCGACGGCTCCGGATTTCCGCTGCCGAGCCGATGTTTCCATTAGGTAAATCTAGCCCTGGCAATCGTCGAGCGGCCACGCCGGGAATTCATGCGCGTTTCGCGTAATTAACCTGCTCGCCCCGTTTCCGCCATCTTCGGATCCGCGCCTCCCGAACGCCGTCGGCCGCGGGGGCGACCGTCCTCTGGCGCGCCCCATCCGCACCGAAGCGGCTCCACGCCGCGAAAATCGCCTCTACCTGCGGAAACTTGATCGACCAAGACACAGGCGGGCACAACGGACCTCCGGCCAACCGAACAGTATCGCCGGAACCAACGCGAAAAGTAAACAGTTCGGAGGTTAAATTTCGCAGCGGGAGATTTGGAAAACTGCTGCGTCGAACTATTGACGGAATTTCGCGGCTGGACCTAACGTAACTCATCGCCACGGACGGCGCCGCGCGAAATTGCAGCGACCGCGAAGGGCGAGCCCCAGGGCACCCTCGCCGACACGGCGTCGTGGCCCACAACTGTTGCAGGACAACTGCTCGACAATGCTGACGAGCTCGCACCACGAGGAGTTCACCATGCCCATGCCGACCCACCTCCCGGGACCCAACGCCGATGTCTGGGATTGGCAGATGCGAGGATCGTGCCGCGGGCAGGATTCCGCGGTGTTCTTCCATCCCGATGGCGAGCGTGGCCGAGCCCGCACCGCGCGCGAGATGCGCGCCAAGGAGATCTGCCGTTCCTGCCCGGTACTCATGCAGTGCCGCACCCACGCGCTGAAAGTCAGCGAGCCCTATGGCATCTGGGGCGGCATGTCGGAGACCGAGCGCGAGATGCACGCGCGGCGCAACCGCCGCCGCATGGCCGTCTGAATCAATCCCCTCCCATCCGCACACCACCGGGCGTCGAATTCCTAGCAAACAACGGGCCACTGCAACTTGCTTCGGCCGAGCCGTTCACGCGACACGGTGATCGGTTCAGCGCCGGAGATCGGCGCGTGGGTTCCGATCGTCACCATCGATCGGCCGGCCGCCGAGCGAAGGCCGGAAACCGTGCATCCGCCGTATCCGGCGCGGTGCGACAGCGCTCGGCGTGTCACGGCGTGTCTCCTCCCGAGATATCCGGCGTGTCGGCGCTTTTCGCAACGCGGCGCCGGTTCCGTGCCGGGCTTGTGGGCACCCCACCGGAAGGGAGGTCATAGCGGCACGCTACGGTAGTGACCGATGACACAGAATGGAGCGTTGTGACAACGCGGCCGCCAGCCGCAGAGGGCGACTCGTTCCGAAGAGCAGCCTTCCCACCCACGGTGGATTCTGCGGTTACGGCACGCGCAGCCGAAAGTATCGAGCTCGCCGCGCTTCTGCATCGATGCGGCCGAGCCGACCAGGAAGCATTCGCCGAACTGTACGACCGGACGTGTGCGCGCGTCTTCGGTCTGGTGTTGCGCGTTCTGCACGATCCTGGATACGCGGAGGAGACCACGCAGGAGGTCTATCTGCAGATCTGGCGGATGGCATCGAGCTTCGACCCGGCGAAGGGTTCCGCGGTGACGTGGTTGATGACGCTCGCCCACCGGCGCGCCGTCGACCGGGTCCGCGCCGAGCAGGCCCACACCCAGCGCGAGGTCGCGTACGGGATCCGGGTACTCGGCAACGAATTCGACGAGGTCACCGAAGAGGTCGAGCGCAGGCTCGACCAACAGGCTGTCCTGGCTGGTCTCGCCACACTCACCGAAACCCAGCGGGAAGCCATCTCGCTCGCCTACTACGGCGGGCGCACCTATGCGGAGGTAGCCACCTACCTCGACGTAGGGTTACCTACGGTTAAGTCCCGGATTCGGGACGGATTGACACGACTGAAGAAAAGTTTGGGGGTGACGTGAGATGAACGAACGCCAGATCGATCTCGCGCACACCGTCGCGCTCGGATCGATCGACGACGAAGACCATCAGGAAGTGCAGGAACTGTTCGACAGCGAGGACCCCGTGCTACGCGCGGAGTTCATCCGGGAAGTCAGAGACACCAAAGAAGCGCTCTCCGTTCTCGCCACAGCCACGACGGCCACTCCACCGCCTGCGCTGCGCGCCCGCCTACTCGCGGCCATCGCCGCTGAACAGCCGCCGGTCGCCAGCTGAATCCGGCATCCCGCCAGGCATTCCGCTCCACGCGTACGAGCCCCGGACGATCCGGACCATCCGCCGACCCCTCCGGTCCTGCGGCAGACAGCGTGTCGAGCTTCGGAACCTCCTCGGTATCGTCCGGTAGTCGCGTCCCGGCCCCGGCCCGGCGCGAGAACCGGCAAGGCCCCCGAACCACGCGGGTTCGGGGGCCTTGTCAGCTGTATTGCCCGACGGTCTGGTCAGTGCGCGTGGCCGTGGTGGCCGTGATCGGCCTGCTCCTCGGCGGGCTTGTCGACCACGGCGCTCTCGGTGGTGAGCACCATGCGCGCGACCGACGCCGCGTTCACGACGGCCGAGCGGGTCACCTTCACCGGGTCGACGACGCCGTCGGTGAGCAGGTCGCCGTAGGTGAGCGTGGCGGCGTTGAAGCCCTCCTTGCCCTCGGCCACCTTGCTGACCACCACCGCGCCGTCCAAGCCCGCATTGGTGGCGATCCAGTACAGCGGCGCCCGCAGCGCGGTGCGGACCACCTCGACGCCGATGGCTTCGTCACCGGACAGCGAGTCGCGCAGCTCGACGAGCTTGCCCGCGGCCTGCACCAGCGCGGTGCCGCCACCGGGCACGATGCCCTCTTCCACGGCGGCCTTGGCGGCGCTCACCGCGTCCTCGACGCGGTACTTGCGCTCCTTGAGCGCGGTCTCGGTAGCCGCGCCGACCTTGATCACCGCGACGCCGCCGGCCAGCTTGGCCAGCCGTTCCTCGAGCTTCTCGCGATCCCAGTCGGAATCGGTGGACTCGATCTCGCGGCGCAGCTGCGCGACGCGCGCCTCCACGTCCGCCGCGGAACCGGCGCCGTCGATGATCGTGGTGTCGTCCTTGGTGACGACGACGCGACGCGCCTTGCCGAGCACTTCCAGGCCCGCCTCGCGCAGGGTGATGCCCAGATCCGGGTTCACCACGGTGCCGCCGGTGACCACGGCCAGGTCGTCGAGGAACGCCTTGCGGCGGTCGCCGAAGAACGGCGCCTTCACCGCGACGGCCTTGATCGTCTTGCGGATCGCGTTGACCACCAGGGTCGACAGCGCTTCCCCCTCCACGTCCTCGGCGAGAATCAGGACGGGCTTGGCGCTCTCGGCGATCTTCTCCAGCAGCGGCAGGAAGTCCGGCAGCGAAGTGATCTTCTCGCGGTGCAGCAGTACGAACACGTCCTCCAGGACGGCCTGCTGGCTGTCGGGATCGGTGATGAAGTACGGCGACAGGTAACCCTTGTCGAACTGCACGCCCTCGGTGACGACCAGCTCGGTCTGCAGCGTCGAGGACTCCTCGACGGTGACGACGCCGTCCTTGCCGACGGTGGTCAGCGCCTTGCCGACCATCGCGCCGATCTCCTCGTCACGCGAGGACACCGTCGCGACCTGGGCGATGGCCTGCTCGCCGGAGACCGGGGTGGCCAGCGCGAGCAGCGCCTCGGAGACCGCGTCGGCGGCCTTGGCGATGCCGGAACCGACCGCGATCGGATTCGCGCCCGCGGCAACGTTCTTCAGGCCGGCGCGAACCAGCGCCTGGGCCAGCACGGTGGCGGTGGTCGTGCCGTCGCCCGCGACGTCGTTGGTCTTGGTGGCGACGCTCTTGACCAGCTGAGCGCCGAGGTTCTCGAACGGGTCTTCGAGCTCGATCTCGCGGGCGATGGTGACGCCGTCGTTGGTGACGGTCGGGCCGCCGAAGGACTTCGCGAGCACGACGTGCCGTCCGCGCGGGCCCAGGGTGACCTTCACCGCGTCGGCGAGCTTGTCGACGCCGCGTTCCAGAGCCCGGCGAGCTTTCTCGTCGAACTCGATCTGCTTTGCCATGGGAATTCGCTCCTGTAGTGGATTGCGGCGCTCCGGACCGTCCCCAGGCCCGTCGCTCACACCGCTGTGTCCGATGGGCGGTGCTCCCGGGGCCCTCCGTGGTTACGCAGGCTGCCGCCTACGGGCCAGTCGCTCGCACCGCGTGTTTCAGTGCCGTGGTGTCGGCGCCGAACGCGTTCCGCCCCGGGTCGCGAGAGACACCGGGGCGGAACGCAGTCGTGCCCGATCGGCTACTTGGTGACGACGGCCAGCACGTCGCGCGCCGACAGGATGAGGTACTCCTCGCCCTGGTACTTGATCTCGGTGCCGCCGTACTTGCTGTAGATGACGGTGTCACCCTCCTGGACATCCAGCGGGATGCGCTTCTCGCCCTCGTCGTCCCACCGGCCGGGACCGACGGCGACAACGGTGCCCTCTTGCGGCTTTTCCTTCGCCGTGTCGGGGATGACCAGGCCGGAGGCCGTCGTCGTCTCGGCCTCGTTGGCCTGGACGAGGATCTTGTCCTCGAGCGGCTTGATGTTCACGCTCGCCACGTTGAGCCCTCCACTTTCAGGGGATTCGGTCGTCCGGAACCGTTGTTCCGAACTCGTCGGTTGGTCACGATGCTGACCCCTGCGCATAGCCCCGTCGTCGCGGGTGCCGGGACCCCTGCCCAGTGGTCGAGCTGCTGGCACAAGCACTACACACAGTGCCGACTAGCACTCTATACATGAGAGTGCCAGCGCTCAAGGGTGGGCGGTGCCAACTTTGCCGCGGCGCGCCCATGACGCTCCGGGCTTGGCGATAAGTTCGAGAAAACAGTAACGTTCGGATAACGGATTGTGACACTATTGACGACGGCTGCGGTCCAGCTGCCGGGTTGGTCGCCGAGCAGGCGGCGGCGCGGCGGCTCAGGGGTACCACAGCGTCGCCGAACTCGCAGCGCCGCAGCACGATCGTTGCACCACCAGCTTCACCAGAGAGCAAGACACACGTGATCCATGGCCGGTCCCCGCGACCCACCCGGACGAGGGGCCGGTTCGTTTCCCGGTCCGGGTCGCGCGTCATCCATACGGCGGTCCGGCAGTCCATTCGAGATGGTCGGCGACACCATGACCATCCGCTCGAAGGGAGGTGAACATGCGAACATCCCTCGGCATCTCGGCCGGGGCCGAGGTCGTGTGCTCGGCGTTGGTCTCCACCGCGCCCAACGGCATGCAGAGCTTCGACTACCGCGTCGTCTCCGCCGACGCGGCCCATTCCGATCTCGGCGACCTGGTGGCGTCCTCGATCGAGCTGATGACCACCCAGCTGCCCACCACGCAGCCGCCGCGCGAGATCATCCGTCCGGTCGGCGGCCGGTTCGGGGGCGGCCCACGCGATTTCGAGCCGATGACCGGTCACCCGCCCACCAGCGTCGCGGTCGCCTACCGCACCAAGGAGCAGGCGCAGATCATCCGCTCCGCCACCGGCAAACAGCGTGAGCTTCGGCTGATCCCGGAGGGCACCGCCGCGCTGACGTATCTGCGGCACACCGGCCTGCTGGACCGCTACGACACGGTCGCCATAGTCGATCTCGGCGCCTCGGGGCTCAGCGTCACCGTCGCCGACCGGGCCGAGGGCTCGCTGCTCCGTTCCGATCGCACCGCGACCGTCAGCGGCAAGGCGATCGACGACCTGATCTACCACCATCTGGTGGATATGCACTTCGCCCGGCGCGGCACCCGCCCGAATCGCGGCATGCTCACCAACCGAGGCCGCGCGGCGAAGGAGCACCTGTCCATCGCGCCCGCGGTCACCATCGACCACGTCGCCGGGCGTCCGCTGAAGCTGACCAGGGCCGACTTCGAAGAATTGATCGCCGACCTGCTGCGCGACCTCGCCCGATTCGTCACAACGGCGTTCGCCCGGGCGCCCCGCCAACCGCAGGCGGTCGCGGTCATCGGCGGCGGCGCCAACATCCCCGCGGTGCTCGACACCCTCATCGCCGCGCTGGATGTCCCGGTGTTCACCGTGCCCGACCCCGAGGCGGTGACCGCGAAAGGCGCCGCCCTGGTCGCCGATTCGGTGCAGCCGTCGGTCTTCCCGGTCGGCGCGCTCGGCGGCGACGCGCCCGCGGGCACGGTCACCAAGGTGTTCGGCACCTTGGCCGGTGCGATCGTGGTCGTCGGGCTGATCGTCGGGTACGGGGTCAAGACTTTCTCGCCCACCGCGGACGACGAAGTCTCCCCCGCCGGGACCACGAGCAGCGCTTCCCAGCTGCCGAACCCGACATCCGCACCGCCCCTGACCACGGCTGCCGGTACGCACGACCGCACGCCGGACAGCACCGGCATCGCGCCGACCACCACGGAACGCGGGCCGCAGAGCACCACCGGCTGGCCGACGGTGACGCAGGTGATTCCGCCCACGCAGCCCACGCTGCGCCCGGATCCGAACCTCCCCCCGATCCCCTTCCCCGAACTGCTCGGTCCGCTGTTCGGCAATCCGAATGCCGCGCCGGGCAGTTCACCGCAATCGAGCCGGACCCTCGGGCCCACGGCGCCCAGCGCCACGGCGCCCGGCACGAGTCCGTCGCCCACCCAGGCGCCCGCGCGGTCGGGCCTGCCGTTGCCGCCCCGGGGTAATTCGGGGTCCGCGTCCAACCCGGGACTCCTCGCGCCGAACTGATCCGCGCACAGGTGCGGGTCACGGCCGAGTGGCGGGCCCGGCCAGGCGCTCGTCTCCGGTCGTCTACCGGCCGGCCATCACCGAGGCGCTGAGCCGTCGACGTCTCCACCCGATCCGCGTGCCGATCGCCGGGCCGCAGATCCCGGCGATGCAGCCGGATCCGGTCGGCCACGACCCGGCCCGCCGACCGAGTACGAGCAGTTCAGCGAACCATGCTGACCGACACCGGCAGACCGGGGTCGGTGGCGACCGTCAGCGGCGAAGGGGCCGCGCCACCCGCGATGACATGCGCGCCGAGCGCGGCGATCATCACGCCGTTGTCCGTGCACAGCCGGGGCTTGGGCACCCGAAGGGTCAAACCGGCTGCGACGCAACGCTCCTCGGCCATCGAACGGATTCGCGAGTTGGCCGTGGCGCCGCCGCCGAGCACCAGCGTGCCGACGCCGACATCCTGAGCCGCCCGAATCGCTTTCATGGTGAGCACATCCGCCACCGACTCCTGGAACGACGCCGCGATGTCGGGGATGGGCAGATCGTCCGCGGCGACGCCGTCGCGCTGCGCCGCCTCCACGTAGCGGGCCACCGCGGTCTTGAGGCCCGAGAAGGAGAAGTCGTAGCGCGGGTCGCGCGGCCCGGTCATGCCACGGGGAAACGCGATAGCGCGCGGATCGCCGGTCGCCGCGGCGGCGTCCAGCGCCGGGCCGCCGGGAAAACCCAGCCCGAGCAGACGCGCCACCTTGTCGAACGCCTCGCCCGCCGCGTCGTCGACGGTGCTGCCCAGCTCCACGATCGGCTCGGACAGATCCGTAACGTGCAGCAGGTGGGTGTGCCCGCCCGACACCAGCAGCGCGACGCACGGCGGCATCGGCCCGTGTTCCAGGGTGTCCACCGCGACGTGGCCGCCGAGATGGTTCAGCGCGTAGAAGGGGACATCCCAGGCTGCCGCATACGCTTTCGCGGCGGCGACGCCGACCAGCAGCGCACCGGCCAGGCCGGGGCCGATGGTCACCGCCAACGCGTCCGGTTTCGCGATACCCGCCGCCGACAGCGCGCGGCGCATGGCGGGCACGATCGCCTCGAGATGCGCGCGCGAGGCGATCTCCGGGACGACGCCGCCGAAGCGCGCGTGCTGATCGACGCTGGAGGCGACCTCGTCGGCGAGCAGTTCGCAGGTACCGTCGGGGTTCCCGCGGACGATGCCGACTCCGGTCTCGTCGCAGGAGCTTTCGACGCCCATGATGATCACGACAACACCTCGTCCGGTGTGCGCCACCGGCCCTCGCTGGTCAAGGCGGGTCGGCGCATGGTGTACGCGTCCGCGCCACTGGGGTGGTAGTAGTTCTTGCGCAAGCCGATGATGTGGAAGCCGTGCTTGGCGTAGAGCGCGATCGCGGGTGCGTTGTCGGTGCGGACCTCCAGGAACACCGGCCCACCGCGCCGGCCCGCCTCGGCGAGCAGCGCCTCCAGCAGCAGTGTGCCGACGCCCGCGCGATGGCAGCGAGGGTCGACACCGATGGTGTGCACCTCGGCCTCGGGGTGTTCGGCGTCACCCAGCAGGGCGATACCCGCGTAGCCCACCATTCGCCCGTCCTCGTCGCGCGCGGTGATGTAGCGGTTGTGCCGGCCGGCCAGCTCGGACTGGAACGCCACGGCGGCCCATGGATCGTCCTCCGGGAACAGCAAGTGCTCCAGTTCGACGCAGCGCGTGATGTCGGCCGCCACCATCGGCTCGATCCGGAAAGTCATCAGCATCACGCTCCCGTCCGGTCGAGTCGGCGGTACGCGTTCTCGACCGCGTCCGGCCTGCGCAGGTACAGCGGAACCAGCGGCTCCGGCACGCTGCGCGACAGCAGCTCGGGGGCGGCCACGCGCACCAGTCCGGCGGGCGAGGGCGTTTCGGCGGGGAGCACCGGAAGATCGAAGAAGTCGACGTGTGAGGCGGATCCGGCGATCGCCGTGGCCGAGCCTTCGTCCAATTCGGAGGGCTTGCACACCTCGGGCCCGGCCACGCGCGCGCCTTCGCGATACCGCGCCCAGTACACCTCGCGCCGTCGCGCGTCGGTCACCACGAGCAGTTCGGCCTCGGGCGGGAGCTCGACCGGGGGTGACACGGCGGGGTCGGCGGCGGCGTCGGCGGCGATCGCGTCGAGGCTGCACACGCCGTATACCGGGATGCCGAGCGCGTCACCGAACGCGGCCGCGGTGGCCATGCCGACGCGCAGGCCGGTGAACGGACCCGGACCGACGCCGACGACGATCGCGTCGATGTCCGTCCTGGATCGACCTGCCTCGGTGAGGCATTCGAGGATCTGCGGGGTAAGCACCTCGGCGTGGGCGCGGGGATCGACCCGCACCCGGTAGGCGATGGTGCGCGCCCGGACCGGGTCCGCCGCACCGGCGCCCTGCTCCAGGTCCACCAGTCCCGCTGTGACGGCGGGTGTCGCGGTGTCGACGGCTAGTACAAGCATGATTGGGCCAACGATACCGGGTGGTAGGCGGCACCGACGCAGAGCTACCTGAGAGCTAACCCACCCATTCCCAGATGGCGGTGCGCACATCCGAATCCGGCTCGCGCGACAGCAGCACGCGCAGGTGCCGCTCGGCGAGGTGCTCCACCACGCCGCGGCCCCACTCCACCACGACCACCGCCTGATGCAGATCGGTGTCCAGGTCCAAAGCGTCCAGCTCGTCCAGGTCGCCGCCGAGCCGATAGGCGTCCACATGCACCATGGGCACCGACGGCCCGCCCGCGCGCTGCCCGGCGCGGTGCTGACGCGCGATGATGAACGTCGGCGAGCTGACCCGGCCCTGCACGCCGAGCCCCGCGGCGATGCCACGGGTGAGTGCGGTTTTGCCCGCGCCGAGCGGACCGTCCAGCACCACCAGATCACCGGCGCGCAGATCCGTGGCCAGTTCCCGGCCGAGCGCCTCGGTGTCGGCGACGGTGGGCAGGATTCGTTGCCGTGGTTCAGCCACCGGTCACCTCCGACCCCGCCGCGTCGATCGCGCCCGCGCGCACCAGCAATCGATCCAGCGCGGCGTTGACGATGTCCGGGTACTGCAGATGCGGCATGTGCGCCGCGCCGTCCAGCCGGATGAGTTCGCTGTCGGGCAGCGCGGCGGCCAGCGCGCGCGAATTGCGGAACGGGATCACCAGGTCGTGCCCGCCGCCGAGCACCAGGGCCGGTGTGCCTGCCAGCACGGGTAACGCCGCCGACTCGTCGTGCAGCTCGATCGCCTGGAGGAACTTCACGATGGTCTCCATCGGCGTCTGGTCGATCATCAGGGTCGTGAAGCGCGACAGCGTGGGGCTCACCGGGCCGTGGAACGAGCTGACGTGCAGGATCGGCGTGATCACGTGCCGCGCGGTGACGCGGCCCGCCTGCACCAAGGCGGGCGCGGTGTGCACGGCCAGCCGGAAGCCGTCGATCGCGGGATTGCGCAACAGCTGCCCGACACCCGCCGTGGTCACGCCGGCGGCCGTGGTCGACAGCAGTGCGATCCCGATCACTCTGGCCGCGAACAGCTCCGGGAATCGCGCGGCCGCGGCCAGGATCGCCATCCCGCCCAGCGAATGCCCGACCAGCACCACCGGTCCGGCCGGAGCGGTGGCGCGCAGCACGGCGGCGAGATCGCAGCCGAGCTGGGCGACGGTACAGCTCGCGGCGCTCGGCACGCCGGAACGGCCGTGGCCGCGCAGATCGAACAGCACCATGCGAACCCGTGCGCCCCATCGCTTTTCCAGGTCACGCCGTTGAAAGTGGAAGGACGCCATGCTGTTGCAGAAGCCGTGCACGTAGATCACCGTCACCGGCGCGTCGTCGGGGCCGCAGGTCCGCGTGGCCAGGGGCACGCCGTCATCGGCGAGCACCGTCCCCGCGCGGTCCGCATCGATCAGGGCGAAGTTCTCGTCGCGGTAGTCGTCACCCCGGGCGGGCCACAGCACCCGCGCGCCGGCGCGCCGCAGAGCATGCGCGCCGGCCAGCGCACCGACGACACCCACCGTGGCCAGCCCGCCGCGCAGCGGGGTCATCCGGAAGCGGCTCACCGGGCGTCACCCGTGTAGCGGCGGGTGACCCGGCCGCGCGGCGAGCACACCACTTCGTAGTGGATGGTGCCGAGCAGGTCCGCCCAGTCCTGGGCATGCGGTCGCGCACCGAAGAGGATCGCGGTGTCGCCTTCCCGGACACCCGCAGCGTTGTCACCGAGGTCCACGACGAACTGGTCCATGCACACCCGCCCCACATTTCTGCGTAAGGCCCCGCCGAGCAAGACGTCGAATCGTCCGCTCAACGGACGGAACACGCCGTCGGCGTAACCGGCGGGAATCAGCGCGACGGTGGTGTCGTGCGGCGCGATCCATTGGTGCCCGTAGGAGACGCCTTCGCCGGCGGCGACCCGCTTGACCAAGGCCACCCTGGCCTGGAACGTCATCGCGGGCCGCAGGCCGAAATCATCGTCCGGTATCGGGGACAGCCCGTATACGGCGATACCCGGCCGGACCAGGTCGAAGGCCAGGTCCGAGCGGGTCAGCGTGGCGGCGGAATTGGCGATGTGCACCAGCTCCGGCTCCAGGCCGTGCTCCTTGGCGGTGGCGATCGCGTCCTGGAACCGGGCGCGTTGCACGTCGTTGTTGGGGTGCCCGGGTTCGTCGGCGTGCGCGAGATGGGAGAAGATCGCGCGAAAGCGCACCGCCTGCTCGTCGACCAGCGCACGGAGCGCGGTCAGCACTTCCGGGTATTCGACCGGCGACACACCGTTGCGGTTCAGGCCGGTGTCCACCTTCAGCGTGACCGTCGCCGGACGGCCGGTGCCACGGACCGCGGCCTCGACCGCCCGCAGATGCGCCTGCGAGGACACCCCGATCTCGACGTCGGCGGCCACCGCGGCCGCGAAGTCGGTGTCCGTGCTGTGCAGCCAGCACAGAATGGGCGCGGTGATCCCTGCCGCACGCAACTTCACGGCCTCGGCCACCGTCGTCACACCCAGTTCCGCCGCCCCCGCGGCCAGCGCGGCCCGAGCCACCTCGACTGCGCCGTGGTTGTAGCCGTCAGCCTTCACCACCGCCATCACCGCGGCGTCGCCTGCGTGCTCCCGCAGGATTCGCACGTTGTGCGCGATGGCGTCCAGGTCGATGACCGTTTCCACTTGCGCATTCACCGCAGTCCGTTCCGCCTCTCCGGGAATTCAGGCCGTACCAGTCGGGTGGTACAGGGTTCGCGTTCAGGTCCCGCGTCCGGTGCCACCTGGGTCTTGGGCGTCCCCGGCGAGTTACCCATGTGCTTTCGAAATCAGTCGTTGCGTTGATTCCGGTCGAGTCTATGGGCGCGCTCGGTTCCGGTTCCACTCGGTTGACGCACCGGTCCTCCCCTGTGATCGGCGCCATGTAGGACACCGATCCGGACGACGGCGCGGGCCATGTAGCACGCCGGATCGCTGGGCAACCGCAGGCCCTTCGAACGTCGCTCACCAAACTCCCGCCCGCTGCGGCACCGTCCATATTCGCGGCCGATCGGCTTCGGACCCAGAAGTTCCACCGACAACTCGGTGCTCATATACCGGGTCAGGGGAGGTAGCCGCTCCGCACCGACTGATGCCGCCGTAATGTGCAGCGACCTACGCGTGGGAAAACTCCGGCGGAGGGATACCCGGCTCCCAGCGTCGGCGGACCGCGTGGTCGCGGCAGCGCATCGGATCAGAAGGGGTGGGCGAGGCCGCGTAGAACGCCGATCGCGGGACGGACGTGGGCGGCCAGGACGCTTGCCGAGATGGGTGTTCCCGCGGGCGCGTCGTCGTGGGCGGCCAGGTTCGCGGCCAACGCGTGCACTCGCGCTGCCGCCGCAGCCGACCAGGCGGGGTCGCGGCCGGCCGCCAACAGCGTCCCGATGATGCCCGAGAGCACATCGCCCGCGCCCGCGGTCGCCGCCCACGAACCGCCCGCTTCGTTGACCAGCACCGGACGGCCCGGTGCGGCGACCAGCGTCGCGCGGCCCTTCAACAGCACCGTGACCTGCCAGAAATCGGCGAGGCCACGGACCGCGCCCACCCGGTCCGGGCCGACCTCGTGGCCTGCGAGGCGGGCGAACTCGCCCGCGTGCGGGGTCAGGACGGTTGGGGCCGCGCGATCGCGCACCAATTCCGGCGCCGCGGCCAGCAGGGTCAGGCCATCGGCGTCGATCACCACCGGGAGGTCGGTGGCCAGGATTTCGCGAAGGCGTTGCCCGGCATCGTCGTCGGTGCCCGCGCCCGGACCGAAGACCCAGGACTGGACGCGACCGGTGGTGGCGAACCGCTGGGTGGCGATCACTTCGGGAAAGTGGTGCAACACCTCGGCCGCCGCGGTTCCGGCATACCGCACCATGCCCGACGTCGCGGCGACGGCAGCACCCGCGCACAGCACCGCGGCGCCCGGATACGTTGCGCTACCGGCGCATATACCCGTCACGCCTTGCGTGTACTTGTCGTCGGCCGGGCCTGGCACCGGCCACGCGGCGCCGATCGAAGCGGGTTCCAGGGCGACGAGATCCGCTTCCGGAAGACGCAAGCCGATGGGCACCAATTCGATTCGGCCGCACTGCGGTGCGGCGAGGGCGTGCACCGGCTTGTAGGCGCCGAAGGCGACCGTGACGTCCGCGCGGACGGCGGGGCCTTCGACCGCCCCCGTGTCCGGGTCGACGCCGCTGGGCAGGTCGGCCGCGACGATCGGAGCATTCAGCGCCGCAACGATTTCCGCCGCACGCGGACGCAGCGCGCCACGACCGGAGATGCCGACGATGCCGTCGATCACCAGGTCCGGGTCACCGGCGTCGTCGGCCACTCGACCACCCGCTTTGCGCAGCGCCGCAAGCCCTTCGGCGTGCGCCCGCTCCGGGTTGAGCAATACCGCCGTGACGGCGACACCGCGGCGGCGCAACTGCGCTCCGGCCCAGAGCGCGTCGCCGCCGTTGTCGCCGGATCCGACCAGCAAGGTCACCGCCCGTCCCGCGACACCGCCGGTACGCTCCCGCAATTCCCCCGCCACCACCGTGGCCAAGCCGTGCGCCGCGCGGCGCATGGGCACGCCGTCCGGCACCCGGGTGAACAGCTCGGCCTCCGCCGCGCGGACCGCGTCTACGGTGAAATAGCCCCGGTGCGTGGACATCGCCGCTCCCTCCGTCGGTGTGGCCTACTACGCTTGGCCATCATGCCAAGTGTTCGCCGCCGCACCGGGACCGTCCGCGTCGTCACGGGAGTCGCCTTGGCCGGCGCGCTGCTGCTGTCCGGCTGTGGGTCCGACGAATCCGGTTCGACCGCCACCACTACGAAGAAACCGGCTCGACCGGCCACCACCACCGCGCAGCAGACCGGCGAGCGCAAGCCCGCCGCCGCCACCATCGCGGTGGACGACATGAAATTCTCCCCCGCCGAGGTCACCATCAAGGTCGGCGACACAGTCACCTGGAAATTCGGCGACAAGGTGCCGCACACCGTGCAGGGCATCGGTGACAAGGCGATGGGCATCAACAGCCCGATCATCGATAAAGGCGAGTGGAGCTACACCTTCACCACGTCCGGTAGCTACCGCTACCTCTGCTCGCTGCACCCGGAGATGCGCGGGACGGTCACCGTCGAATAGGCCCGGACGGGACCGCGCTCCGGAACCACCGATTCCGGCGCCGGCCGACGTCCGGGAAGCCTGCTGAATCCGCGGCTCGCCTCCAGCTCTCACACCGGGCGATAATCTCGTGGCCGGGCCCCGCGGGCGGAACTGGTGTTCAGTGCTTCGACCGCGGCCACCAGCGCAGCGAGTTCCGGGTTGGCGGCCGCTTGGCCGAGAGCGCCGGCCAGCGCTGCGTCGTGGGTGGGCCGGGCCTGCTCGAGCAGGGCCGAGCCCGCCGGAGTCACGTCGGTGTAGATGCCCCGGCGGTCGTCCGGGCACAGGTACCGCTGGAGCAGGCCGCGATCCTCCAACCGGGAGACCAGCCGGGTGGTGGCGCTCTGGCTGAGCACCACGGCCTCGGCGACCTGGTTCATCCGTAGGTGCCCGCCCGGCCCGTCGTGCTGGCGGCTCAGGACGACCAGCAGTGAGTATTCGCGAACGCTCAGGTCATGGCCGGATTGCAGGGCCCGCTCGATGTATGCCTCGATCCGGTCGTGCAGCAGCGAGAGTGCGTACCAACCATCGGCGAGGCCGGTCGCAGCGGTATCCGCGGTCATCGGCATTCCTTCGGCGTCGGGGATCAGACCTCCAGGATAGCCAGGTTGCGCAATAGCACGCGCTTGCAATTAATCGGCGTCTGCAATTATTGTCAACGCCTGTAAGGATCTGACGCAATATTATGTGGAGGTTGCCCTCATGCCCCTCGCACTCCTCGCCCTGACCCTCGGGGCATTCGGCATCGGGACGACGGAATTCGTGGTCGTCGGCCTGCTGCCCGACATCGCGGACAGCTACGCGGTGTCCATCCCCACCGCGGGCTTGCTGGTCACCGGGTACGCACTCGGTGTCGTGGCGGGTGCGCCGCTGATGACCGGCCTCGGCACTCGGATTTCGCGCAAACGCATGCTGCTCGGCATGCTGACGCTGCTCGTCCTGGGCAACATCCTGTCCGCGGTCGCACCGACCTTCGCCCTGATGGTCACCGGGCGGATCGTGGCCTCGCTGGCCCACGGCGCGTTCTTCGGAATAGGCGCCGTGGTCGCCGGAACCCTGGTCAGCGCCGACCGGCGCGCCGGTGCGATCGCGATCATGTTCACCGGGCTCACCGTCGCCACCATGGTCGGTGTGCCGCTGGGGACGCTGCTCGGCCAGCACTTCGGCTGGCGGCTGACGTTCGTGTTCGTCGCGCTGATCGGGTTGATCGGCCTGGCGGGCGTCGCGGCGCTGGTGCCGGATCAGCCCGCCGCGGCGAACGCCCGGCTACGCACCGAGCTGGCGGTGTTCCGCAATCCCCAGGTACTGCTGGCGATGGCGATGACAGTGCTCGGCTTCGGCGGCGTGTTCGCCGCGATCACCTACCTGGCGCCGATGATGACCGAGGTGACCGGCTACGCGGAGAGTTCGGTCACCTGGCTGCTCGTATTGTTCGGCCTCGGCTTCTTCGCGGGCAATCTGATCGGCGGCAAGTTCGCCGACCGCCACCTGATGCCGATGCTGTATCTCACCCTCGGCGGGCTCGCGATCGTTCTCGCGCTGTTCACCGTCACCGCGCACGACAAGGTCGCCGCCGCCGTCACGGTCGTGCTGATCGGCGCCCTCGGCTTCGCGACCGTACCGCCGCTGCAGAAGCGCGTCCTCGACCAAGCGGCGGGTGCGCCGACCCTGGCCTCCGCGGTCAACATCGGCGCGTTCAATCTCGGCAATGCCGTGTCGGCCTGGCTCGGTGGCGTGGTGATCGCCGCCTGCCTCGGCTACACCGCCCCCAACTGGGTTGGCGTCGGCTTGGTCCTGGTCGCGCTGGCCCTCGCGGTCTTGTCCGGATACCTCGAGCGGCGCGCTATGCC
>NZ_JBHVDM010000112.1:0-20956 GCF_042802775.1 Nocardia sp. NPDC057455
CCGCGCTACGCCACGCAACCGGCGCCCTGGCTACGCTGGCGGGCACCAGGCGCGGCGGTGCGTCGGCCGCACGCAGCGCCGTCACCACCTGAACCGAGATGGCTGATATTCGATAACCGAGAAGTGTGGGCACGACGAGAGCCGTACCCGACTTACCTCCCGCAGCCGCCCACGAATCGGCCGACGCTCTGCCCGGTCAACCGGCCGTGGTCCAGCCCTAGGATTCTGACGGGTGCGTGCGCAACACTGATACACATGGGAGAACAGCGACCGAGTGTCAGGCTCACGGTGGAAGGCACAGACCTTCTGGTCACGGTCTTTCCGGACTCCGGGGAGGTCCGAGTGTCGTCAGCCGAATTCGTCCTTGAGTGCGGAGATAACGGCAGACCACGGGGAAGTGGACACACACTCGTCATCACTCGCGGGCCAGTAAACCCCGTTGGTAGGACGATCAAACGCAGGCCAACCCATCACATCTCATTGGATCGCCAGATAGAACCGACCTAGAAGGTCTGCGCGACCTCCGGCCGCGTGGCCCTGCTGACTGGTGGCCTGCATTGTGTTCCCGCGCCCCTCCACCGTCAAGAGCGCTGCGCGTCAGCTTCGCTGATGGCTTTCGCCACCCTTGACCGCGGAGCCTCTACGCGAGAAGGGCAGGCCCTATCGGGGCAGGCGGGTAGCCAGCCCCACCTATGCGCAGACCACCACCCAGCAGGGCCAACCCATGTTGTAACGAGCGATCACCAGCGAGCGAGATACGGCGCATGACAACAAATCCGAGTTCGAGCGAGCCGGAGATCTACAGAACCGACCTCATCGACGGCCCAAGCACGCAGGGCACCGTCACTAATCACCGCCTCACCGCGAACGACATTGACGAGTCGTACGTCGGGAAGTTCATGGGCTGCCACGATGATCAGCGAGGTGTGAACTACCAAGCGAAGATTCTCAAGATCAAGAGGTGGGACTCTGGTCCGAGGCCCGGGCTGACCCTGTGGGTACGTCACGGCCAGGTTTTCGACCGCGCGGCCTATGACGACAAGATCCATGTCCCGTTTGACACCGAGATCGAGATCATCGAGATCGAACCGGCATGACCGGCTACGGGGACTCTCAGGCCGTATCCAGGCCGTGAGGGTCCCCGAACGCCAGAGAACTGGGCAGAACCGCAAAGATGTTCTTGCCCAGTTCAGAGCCATATTCGGTTGTATTTCGCCAGGTCGCCGGAGACGGCCGAGAGATCACCCAGATCTACGTGCGTAGCCCAAGTTCGGCGTCAGCGAGCCAAGAACCTCGACTGACCCGAACGACATCCAGACGCCTGTCTATGACGCGGTCTCAGGGCTGGACGGCGCCTTCTTGGGCCGGCCGCTCACGAGCGTCTTCTCGCGATCCAAGCCCACGTTGTACTCCTGGATGATATGCAGCGCCATCGGCGTCGACCGAGACGCCGACCCGCCGCCGCTCGCCCTCTGACGCACGGCGTTTTGCTTCCAAATCGTCGGAGAGCCTCCGCGCTTCAGTACCTTGATGAGCCGTGCGTCATCTGCAAGTTCCCAGTTCCCGGGCCAATCGAGCACCATGGCCACTGCCCGCAGGACGATGTTGTCCCAGGTGCTAGCGTCGCGACCCCAAGCTGAACTGACCACCTTCAACACTCGGTTGACCATTCCCGGCGTCTTACCCATTGCCAGCAGGGCCTGGACGGCACCGACACGATTCGCGCTCGGGGAGGCAGCTACCTGAAGGTCGTCGCCGAGCGCCTGCACTTCATCGTTGACGCGAATCGCGATGGGGTCACCCGCCGTAAGCGAGACCCGGAAGTTGTCGAATGGTTTGACCGGCTTGCGGTGCTTGTTTGCGGCGAGGAAGAGTTTTGCCTCCTGCTGGATGGTCAGCCCTTCATAGACCATCGTGTCGCGGAGGAAGTCGGGGCCCTCCTTCCTTATACAGGCCTGGTTGCTGTGTTGACCATCAATGATCACGTACGTGCCGTCGGCCCGCTTCGACACCAGAGCCGGCAGAAGCATCTCCGGGTCCCAGCCCTCGGTGATCTTGTCAGTCCAGGCGACAATCTCCTCGCGTTGCATGTAGAGACGCCCGGTATCCATCGACGGATCGACCGTGAGGTCACCCACCCTGATCCGGTCGAAGTTCTTTTTCACGAAGTTCTCCAATAGCTCATCGACGGCCACTCTGGGCCGAAGTTTTCACTAGCCTACGTCAGATCTCTGACCTGTACAAAATCTTATGGCGTAGAAGATCGATGAGGTCAGATAAGTTCTATTCCAACCTCCCGCCGCCACCGCCGCCCACTGGCAGGTGCGGCCGAGACTTTCCCTAATCAGCACCTGCCCCACCTCGTAATGAGTGGCTCGCGACTTCGTCTGGCCTGATCAGGCAGCAGGAAGGCAGCGACAGACTTGCCTACCAGAAGACGCGCAGGGACACGGAACGTCGCCAACCAGCAGCTCAGCGGCACTGCCCGGCTCCCCTCGACACCCGGGAGCAACGTTCGGGACGAAGAGGTCGATCGGATCTCGAACGAACCATCAAACACCAGGGCTAACATCCAAGCATGACGGCGAGTAGACCTCGACAGTCCGAAGGCCGCTGGCTGGTCTTTGGAGGCGTCTATCATCGCCTACCACCAGATAAGACAGACGTGATGATTTGCGGAGCCCGCATCGCGCCGGAGTACCGCTTCGTCGAACGCGTTTCGCGTAGGGCGAGGGTTTGCCTGGAGTGTCAGCGGGGCTCCAGTATGGCGGTGCCAGGCCCGGCTAGCCGACGGAAGAAGAAGCGCGCGAAGCTCGTCAGCCGACGAGACACCGATGCATACCTCAAGTGGGAACACGAGAGACGGCAGAAGGCGCAGAGCGCTCATCGGGCCGACCGCGCTACCTGGGAAGGGGACAACTCGGTGCCGACAGTCAGTGGCGGTCTGCCGGGTTGACCAGTAGCCGACACAACCAGCGCTACTAGTCGTACTAGGAGGCGTGAAAAGCTCGACAGCACCGAGGATGATCAGGCTCAGGAACGTTAGCCAGTCACTACCTTTCACCTGACGGATCTTCTCCCGCCCGCCAGGCCGTCTCCAGGCCGTCACACGCTCGGGAAGCACCAGAACCACTGAGAAGCCGTAAGAGGAATCTGCGCAGTTCACAACAGGTCTCATCATCCAATCGCCAGACGGCACAAGCCTTAGCTCAAGATCCTCGACATCTCCGAAGTCACTGGTCACTCGCCCCGTTCCATATTGGCTGCGATGAGTGCTCGCAATTCATCGGGCGTCAGCCATGGCGTGCCGCGATGGATCATTCGGTGGCAGTTGGAACACAGAAGGATCAGCTCGTCCAGAGAGGTTGTGGTGTCGCCAGAGGCGTGCAGGGGCACGATGTGATGGCACTCGGCAAACATCGACCCCCGCGCCCCGTAAACACTCTCGAAGTCGAAGCCACAAACCTCGCAGAAGACGCATCCATTCAACTTGGCGAACGTATTGATCTTCCTTTGGCGCAGGCCGCGGTCTCGTTCGCGCGAGTAGTGCCACCGCTTCAAAAGCCGGCCCTCTCTCGCAGCAACATCGCTCCCGTCGTCCTCCTGCTCGTCGTCAGGCGTCGCCGGCATCTGCTGAAAGCTCTCGGTTCGAGCGGCATCCCGAAGGAACTCGGCTACAGCGTGCATGTGTTCAGGCTGATCGGTGAAGTCTTGCAGGACAATCCGGTCCATCTCACCGCCGTTGGTTGGCCGTCCCTGATATCCAGGACGGTGCGAGGCAATGTCCGCAGTTTTACGCGCCACGCCGTTTGGATTCCGGAACGTATCGCTGCGCACCCCGTGGGGGTGAATCGGGAGAAGCTGGAGCAGGCCGGAAAGCTCGATGACTCGCTCGTCAGTGTCCTCCAGCTGACGCCAACCGTTCTGCATGACTAGATCACATGCGAGGATCACCTCGTCCCTAGTCCAATCAGGCGAGCGCCTGGGCGGCACCATGAATCCGAGCGCCCTCAGCTTCCGGGCGACCACACTTTCGCCTCCACTGAACTCGCTGGATTGCAATGGTTTTCGATCATCAAGGTAGCCATGCGCCGCACCGACAACCGCCTTGGAGGCATACCGCTTGCCGTCGTATTGAAGATAGAAAGCTCGCGCTTTGTCGAAGCCATAGCGCTCCAGAAACGCGTCCTCACCGAGCTTGTCGTACTCGCGCAACGCCGCCAACACGGACGGTCGAGTGATGTCCCCTACTCCCACGCCGAGACAGTAGCGCGCCAGACCGACACACGCGTGAGCGTCGAGAGGGTCTTCCTTTTCCCGAGCCCGCGGTCAGAGTGTCTGAGCGCCGGACCACGGGACCAAAACGGGACCACACGCTATGAACGATGACAAACAACCAGTCGATTCACCGACAACGCCGAACTATCTAAAACCCCCAACGACCTGGCTAAACGGCCCCCGGATCGACCTGGGGGTCAAGTGGTCGCAGGTTCAAATCCTGTCAGCCCGACAGACGAGAAAGCCCCTCTGACCAGCGTCGGAGGGGCTTTCTTCATGTCAGACCACACGGAGTTGGGGACCACGTGGGGACCGTAGATGCTGCGAGAGCAGGTTGCCGTCATCCGTCAAGGATTTGATGATGGAACAGCCGACGCTGCACTCCTCGGCGAGGTGGGCTTCGAAGGCCTTTTCGTGGGCAGATCTCAAGCCGGAAGGCCTTTCACGGATGCCCTTGCACGGTCGAGGTCGGTCGATGTCAAGCTAGCGTTTCTCCGGCGACTTCGGCGACGAACAGGTGGTGGGAGTAGATGCCGGGCGTTACCGAGCGCCAGGTGGATCTCGGTTCGTTGGGGAGGCGAAGGTTCAGGAGGTCGTTCCATTCGATGAAGGCGTATGCGGAGGTCGTCTCCGATCCGGCCAGTGCGCCGATGTTGGACACCGTGCGTTCGCCTCGTCGCAGTGCTCGGAGGGCTGCGGTGTGGGCGGGGTCGCGGCTGAAGGCGTTGATGTCGACTTTGCCGCTGGGGGCCGGGCTCGCTGTGGTGAAGGTGCCGCGCGCTGGAAGTGGCAGTGCGGCGGCCATTGCCGCGATCGCCGGCGGGAATGGGCTTATCCGGCCGAGCGCCTGTGCGTCGTTGATCAGCCGTGCATAGCCGATCGCGCGGATGGCTGCTGGGTCCATCGATCTGGTCCGGATACCGGCCGGGAAGGTGCCGAACTGTCCTGTGGTGACGATGTCCGCGGTCACCTTGCTCAGCGGTACACCGCTGGCCCGGATCGCGGCAAGGATTGTCGGGGCCTGGTCGTTGCCGTCGAGGATGGTGATATGGGCGATCAGCGAGGCGGGGATCAATCTGTGCCGCAGAGTGGCGGCGAGGCCGGCGTTGCCGCGGCTGTGCGCGCTCATGGTGATGTCCGAGACGGATGCGGGGCGGCCCACGCCGGCCAGCGCGTCGATGATCTGCGGCAGTGTGATGGTGAACGCGCGGCCCTGTTCCCCTCGCACGCCGACGAGGATCCGGTTTCCTACGTCGGCTGCTCCACGCAGGCCGTGGTGCTCGATGTGTGAGCTTCCGCCGATTACACCTCCGGCAGCGAAGAACACGTGCACATGGTTGACAAGGTCGACAGTTGCACCGGCCGGCACGAAAACCAGGAATTCGCCGGAGGTGTACGTCCGGTCGCCGAGCCGATCGGTACCACCCGGACCGGCCGGGCCGGATTCGTCCGCGCGAATCAGCGGCGCCCAGCCGGCTTTGCCGGTTCCTGCCAGCGTCGCCGCTTTGAGCCGGGAAATCCCCGCGAATGTCTCGGGTGTGGCACCGCTGCCGATCGCAGCGGCCCGTTCGGTGGTATAGACATCGTCGGTCAGATGCCACCGTGAATGCAGCAGATCCTGCACTACGAGTATGTCGGCCGCATGGTTCGGTTGCCCGACGCCCACGGCGGCTCCCAACTGGATGCCGTACTGTGCGGCGGCGACTTCGCGCGGCAGTACGGGCTCCAATGTCCGGTTCAGGGCGTTGCGCAGAAGCGTGAGATGTGACGGATCGGTCACCGCGGTGCCGGGGCCGAGCGCGGCGATCGCCGGGTAGATCGCGGTGTAGTCAGGGTTCTCGATACCCCACAACACGTGCATCCGGTCCAGCACCAACAGGACACCCTCCCGATGGTTCGTGGCGGGTGCGTCGCCGACCCCACCGCCGGACGGAAGATCGACCCGTGCGCGTTGCAGCCGTGTGCTTCTCGGCGACGCGAGCAGCCCCGCGATCGCCGCATTCCCCGCTTGGCGCTGCAGTCGGGCAAATGGATGGGCCGGTCTGCCGATCACGCGAGGTGCTGTCGCACTCGCGTTGTCGGTACCGCCGACCCGACGGGGCGACATATACACATCACCGAGTACAACCCGCGCCGATCCGGGCGAGCGACGCGCATAAGGCCAGCCGCGCAGGCAGGTTTCGTTGCGCGTTCGCGCAACCACCCGCCGACTGATGAGTCGGTCTCGTGAGCCGAGTGCCCGAACAGGGGCCGTTCGCCACACTGTCCAGATCCCCGCGCTCCGCCCGCACGTCCACTCCGCCATCGGCATTACTACCGCGAGTCGGGTTTGATGCAGCGCTGTCGCGCGCAGGACGTGCAGCGGTTCGGCGGCACCGCCCGAAGTTGTCGAGCGCGCAGCGCTGCTCACCGAGTGTGAACCAGCCGCAGGAGGCGGTGTCGGCGAGGCCGATGCCCAGTCGGCGATAGGTCGACGATCTCGAGGGCAGTCATCACGTGGCCGACCGCGACGCGCACGCTCACCGCGTTCAGCTGCACGGCACAGGCCACGCCGACATCCTCGCGGCCGGTGAGGTGCGCACCGGGGCGACGAGTTCGCCGCCGGCCGATGCGATATCGAGCCGCTGGGCGGCGGCCAGGATCACCGGTGAGTCGTTCTCGGTGGAGATCATCGAGACTCCTCGTATCGGGGAGGAAGATCGGCGCGGGCTGGTTCGTCGAGTGGGCGGGTGGCAAAAGTGGCCACCGGTTCGGCGGGCAGGCGCAGCTGGCGGGTCAATTCGGCGACCAGCGATGCCGCCGCTTCCGCGGTCGCGGTTCCGAAGACGAACCGATCGGGGCGCAGCAGCACCACCCCGCCCGGGCGCAGCCGGGCCTTGCGGAACCAGCGGATCAGCGCACCGGTGTGGTCTTCGATGTCGACGACGTCGTCACGGCCATCGCCCGGCTTGCCCTGCGGCCGCCGCCCGATCGGGTAGACGGTGACGAACCGGGCGTCGAGGGCGCGCAGGGCGGTCAGGTCCGCGGCGGAGAACGCCTGGCGCGGATCGACGCCGTAGCCGAGCACGGCGAAGCCGAGACCGAGCGTGTCGTCGAACCTGCGATGCCTGCCCTCGTAGGTCCGGATCTGCGGCTGCGGGGCCAGCGTGCCCTCCACCCCGCGCAGCAACGGCCGCGGCAACCCGAGAAACGCGCCGCGCCGGAATCGCGGCCGCGGTTTCATCTTGGCACCGCGGATCCAGCTGCCCAGGCCCGGCACGCGGACCGCGGTGGTGAGCCCGATGTCGCGAGCGGCCGCCAGCGCCTTGTTGTCGACCGAGACGATGTTCTTGTTGAGTACCGAGAGGTCGATCATGGCCTTGGCGTGCGGGCGGCGTTCGCGCTCGTAGCTGTCCAGGATCGCCGGATCGGCGCCGTGACGCAGGATCGCGGCGAGTTTCCAGGACAGATTGTCCGCGTCGCGCACACCGGAATTCATGCCTTGACCGATGAACTGCGGCGTCATGTGCGCCGCGTCGCCCGCCAGCAGGATCCGCCCTTCGCGCCAGTGATCGGCGACCACCGCGTTGAAGGTGTACACCAGTTTGCGCAGCACCTCGACCTCGTCCGGATCGACGAACCGGGAAATGTGGGCGCGAACGGTGTCCGGGTCTTCCATCTCCTCCTTGGTCTGGTCATCGTGCAGCATGAACTCGAACCGGTGGTGCCCACCCGGCTGCGGGCAGGACACGATCGGCAGCTTCGGATCGCAGACGAAGTCGAAGTACGGCAGGTGCCGGAACGCGTCGACACCGTCGCGCGCCTCGAGGTCCACCACCAGCCAGCGCTCGGGAAAACTGGTACCCGACATGTCGATTCCCAAATCGGTGCGCACGATGCTGCGACCGCCGTCGCATCCGACGAGGAACTTCGCCCGCACCCGTTCGACAGTGCCGGGATCGATCTCGGGTTCGTGCTTGCCGTAGCCGGTGCCGGTGCAGCCGGCGTGGTCGACGCCGACCCCCTCCTCATCCTGATCGAAACCGGTCACCGCGCGACCGCGGCGCACGGTGACGTGGGGGTAGCTCTTCAGGGCGCGTTCGAGGCCGTTCTCGAGATACGGCTGATACAGGAAGTTCGACACCGGCCAGCCCAATGGCCGCTCGATCTGACTGAACTGGGCCAGCAGCTTGCCGTCACCGCGCACCCACTGCACCGTGGAGTCGATATTCATGTCCGTGGCCAATTCGTCGGCTATACCGGCGGTCTGGAAGATGCGCATGCCCTCGTCGTCGGTGTAGACCGCACGCGCCAATCCGTAGAACTTCGGTTCCCGCTCCAGCACCAGCACGTCGATTCCCCTGCGTCCCAACAGGTTCGCCAGGGTGAGGCCGGTCGGGCCGAGGCCGACGATCACCACCTCGTGGTCGAACTCGCTCATCGCGACATCCCTCCGGTCAGTTCGGGCACGGTGATCTCCGGTGTGCGCAACCGCCCGGCCGCGGCGCGGACTCGCGCCAGCTTGTCGAGCACGGTCTCGGAGACCGTGTGGTGCCCCCAGATGCTGATGCCCTGATAGGTGGTGGCTTCCCAGGCCGCTTCCCGCTCCGGGGTGACGACGATCGGGTTCCAGCCGACCTCCAGCTCGAAGCCCGACGGGGTGACGCAGTAGAACGACAGCTCCCGGTCGTTGGTGTGCTGCCCGACCGACCACGCCATCCGGAAACCGAGTTCGGTGACCCGTCCGTATGCGGCGAGCATGTCGTCCAACGTCGCCGACTGGATGTTGACATGCTGCACCCGAGTGCGGAGCGGATCAAGCTTCACGCCGCGGACATTGGCGATGGCGATCGAATGATGGCGCTCGTTGACCCGCAGGAAACGGATCTTCATCTTCAGCCCGGAAATGTTCTCGTCGATGAAGTCCGAGAGCCGCGAATCGAACAGCGTGCGGTAGTAGCCGTGCATCGACTCCGGTTCGCGCGACACGATCGCCACATGTCCCATGCCCGCCTCACCGGTCACCCAGCCGGAACCGAGCATCCGCAACGGTTCGGACGTGGTCATCGGCGTCGTGAAGATCTCGGTGGCGATACCTTTCGGGCCGGGAAAGCGCCATAACCGCTGCACACCCCGCAGTGCGGTGTCCTCGGCGGTGCCCTCTTCGATCGGCACCCCCCGGTCGGCCACGCGCGCGAGGATCCGCTCGAAGGTCTCGTGATCGTCGATCTGCCAGCCCAGTGCGGTCACGTCCTCGGCGTGCCCGCGTCGGATCAGGAAGCGGCATGCGTGGTCATCGAGCCGGAAGCGCAGGGTGTCCTCGTCGAGCGCATCGGTGTGCATGCCGATCGCGAGCTCACCGAAACGACGCCACTCGGTCAGCCGCCGCGAGTGCGCCACCAGGTAACCGAGATGGACGGCGCCGAAAACCGAGTCGAGGTCGGTGTCGGGACCCGGGAAATCGTTCACCGCGACTCTCCGAGGAAGGAGACAGCCAATTCGTTGAACAAGCCGGCGCGCTCCCACTGCACCCAGTGCCCGGTACCGGCCGCGAGATAGAGATCGCAGTTCGGCATCCTCTCGGCCAGCATGCGACCGCCGCCCGGCCGGTTGACCTGATCCTGCGCGCCCCAGATCACCAGCGTCGGATGAGCGACCCCGCTCAACCTCGCGTCGCGAGTGAAGTCCATGCGCCACAGCGTGCGTAACGCCGCCGGTCCCGATGGGCGGCGCAGCGGTGGGTTCGCCACCACTTCCGGATCGACACTGGCCTGGTAGCGCCCATCGATGATGTCCTCGGAGATCGCGCTCGCGTCGTGGACGAGGTACTCGCGCAGGAAGGTCGCCAGTTTCGCCCGAGTCGGCCCCGCACCGGTGTAGTACGACAGCAGCGACTGCAAACCCTTGGTCGGCAACCTACGCGTGGTGCCGACTCCGCCGGGGCCCATCAGGATCAGCCGGCCGACCTTCTCGGGACGGTCCATCGCCAGCCGCAGCGCCGCGGCGCCGCCGTAGGAGTTGCCGATCAGGTGCGCTCGCGGGATGTCGAGCGCGTCCAGCAGGCCCCCGACCGCCGACGCGAGGTCGCCGAAGGGGTCGGACTGTTCGATGCGTTTGCTCGAGCGGCCGTAGCCCGGCATGTCCGGGACGATCACTCGGAACGTCTTCGCCAGGACCTCGATGTTGCGCGAGTAGTTCGATGCGCCCGACGCTCCCGGGCCTCCCCCGTGCAGCAGCACGACGACCGGCCCGGCGCCGGCTTCGATGAAGTAGATGTCGCGGTCGCCGACCCGGACCGTTCGCCCGGTCTCGACTCCGCTGTCAGTGCTTGTCACGGCCACCTCCATAGCTAGATGATGAAATCATCAGTCAAGATGAAGCCTGGCGTCAAGCAATTCTGATGTATTGATCAGAACTGTTAGAGCATCCTCACAAATCGGCACTGAGTGTTTTGTCAGTTATGATTCGCACGACAACACGACGTGGAGGGCCTGGATGACTGCCGAATCCGTGACGCGCACGCGCACCGACCGCCGCCGTGAACGCACCCGCAACGCCCTGCTCGGGGCCGCCCGCAAATTCCTGTCGGAGGGGCGTTCGGCGGTGAGCATCCAGGAGATCACCGACGCTGCCGACGTAGGATTCGGCTCCTTCTACAACCACTTCCACTCCAAGGACGAGCTGTTCGACGAGGCGGTGCGCTCGGCATTGCAGGTCTACAGCGAGATGCGGGACGGCATCGTGGCCCTGTACGACGATCCGGCCGAGGTCTTCGCCGTCAGCTTCCGCATGACCGGCCGGCTGCAGCGGCAGATCCCGGAGATGGTGCGCGTGGTGCTCAACTCCGGGATGGGCGTGATGCTGCGCGACGAGGGACTGGCCCCACGAGCACGCCGCGACATCCTCGCCGCGCAGCAGGCCGGTCGATTCGAGCCGATGGACCCCGCCCTCGCCGTCATGGCCGCCGGCGGCACACTGCTCGGGTTACTGCAACTGCTCGACGCCGACCCGGCCGCGGACGCCGACGCACTCGCGGACGAGATGACCTACCGCGTGCTGCGCATGTTCGGCATGAACAAACGCACCGCCCAGCGCCTCAGCTCCGGGCCACTTCCGGACTTGCCGGAGTTGTAGACGGACGAACCTCGTCGTTCCGTGTGGGTGTCGGTGGGTGTCGGTAGCGTCGAGTGTTGTGGAAACTGGGGAACACATCCAAGAACTCGCGGACCGCATCGTGGCGCTGCGTGACGCCTACTACCAGGGCTCGCCGTTGGTCGCGGACGCCGAGTACGACGCGCTCGAGGACGAGTTGCGTGGCCTGATCGAGGCGCACCCAGACCTCACGCCCGACCCGAATCCGCTGGAGCAGGTCGGCGCGCCCGCAGTGCTGCACGCCCCGGTCCGGCACTCGCGTCCCATGCTGTCACTCGAGAAGGCGACCAAGTCCGAGCAGGTCGCGGCGTTCTTCGACCGCTTCCCCGGCCAGCCGGTGGTGGTGATGCCGAAGCTCGACGGCCTGTCGCTGGCCCTGGTCTTCGAGGAGGGGCGGCTGGTGCGGGCCGTTACCCGGGGTGATGGCACCACCGGTGACGACGTGACCGTGCTGGTCCGCGCGTTGGTCGATGGCGTCCCCGAGCGGATCGACGTCCCGGGGAGGGTAGAGGTACGTGGCGAGGCGGTGATGCTGCGTTCGACCTTCCTCGCCTACAACACGGCGCATCCCGACAAGCCGCTGATCAATCCGCGCAACGCCGCGGCGGGCACGCTGCGAGCGAAGGACCCGGCCACGGTCGCCGAGCGTCGCTTGCAGTTCTTCGGCTTCGACTTGGACACCTCCGCCGCCGCGGCGGCCGACCTCGGGGCGGGGCTGCGGGCACTGGGCGTCGCGGGTGCGCAGATGCGGCTGTGCTCCGACGCCGAGCAGGCGCAGGCGGCGATCGCCGCGATCGAGCAAGGCCGCAACGAACTCGACTACGACCTCGACGGCGCGGTGCTGCGGCTGGCCGACCGCGATGCCTACGCGGCGGCCGGGACTCGGTCGAACTCCCCACGGGGCGCGCTGGCGTTCAAGTTCGCCGCCGAGGAGAAGACCACGTTGCTGGCCGACGTGGTCTGGGACGTCGGCAAGACGGGCAAGATCGTCCCGGTCGCGTGGCTGGAGCCGGTGTTCGTGGGCGGCACGACGGTCACGAAGGCGACGCTGGCCAACCAAGAGGTGATTCGCGCCCGCGACATCAAGGTCGGTGACACCGTGCTGGTGCGCCGCGCGGGTGACGTGATCCCGTTCGTGGCGGGCGTGCTCGACGCCTCCAAGCGCACCGGCGAGGAACGCGACATCGTGCCGCCCACCACGTGCCCTTCGTGCGAGCAGCCGGTGACCGAGCAAGGCAACAGCCGAGAGCTGTTCTGCACCAACGTCTCCTGCCCGGCACAAACGGTGCGCAGGCTGATCCACTGGGCGTCGCGAGCGGCGGCGGACATCGACGCCATCGGGCCGGTATGGATCGAACGCCTGGCCGAAGCCGGCATCCTGGAGCGTCCGTCGGACTTCTACACACTGACAAAACAACGCCTGCTCGAGTTCGAACGCATCGGCGAGGTCTCGGCGGCGCGCATGATCGACTCGATCGATGCCAGCCGTCAGGTCGGCCTGCGCCGCGCGCTGATCGGCCTGGCGATCCCGATGGCCTCCGACGGCACCGCCGCTCGTTTGGCCCGAACGGGATTCCGCTCTCTGGAAGAGGTCGCCGACGCGGGCGAGGAACGGCTCGTGGCGGTGGAGGACATCGGACCGAAGGTCGCCGCCTCCCTCGTCGCGCACCTCACGCGCCTGCGCCCGGAACTGCGGCGGCTGCGGGAGGCGGGCGTCTGCCTGGATGTGCGTACGGAAGACCTTCCCCCGGTCGTCGCGGCCGGCGCGCCCTTGGCAGGGAAGACGGTGGTGATCACCGGCGCTATCAGCGACCCTCGCTCCGGTGAGAAGGTTGCCCGCCCGACGTTCCAACGCCTGTGCGAGAAGGCGGGCGCGACGGCGGCGTCCTCGGTCTCGGCGAACACCGACCTGCTCATCACCGGCGCGGGGGTGGGTGAGAGCAAGCTGACCAAGGCGGAGAAACTCGGCGTCGAGGTTGTCGACCAGGGCGAAATCTGGAAGCTGCTGATCACCGCCAACATCATCTAGATCTCGGCGCGCCCGGCCGGGCCACACGACCGGAACGTGCCGAAATGACTCGCGCCTCCGTCCCGGCAGGTCACGGCCGCCGCATCGGCCGGCGGTGGGATGGCGGCGCGGATGAGAAGTCGATCGCGATCGGCGCTTTTCGAACTGTGATGGCGGCGGGCCGCTGACTATGCCCGGCTCGGTCGCGCTCGCGGCCAGGTGCGGCTGGGTATCAGTGTGCGATTCCGGTGAGGGAGAGGAACTCCTGGCGAGAGCGGGCGTCTTCACGCAGGGTGCCCAGCAAGGTCGAAGTGACCGTGGTGGTGCCGGTGGCTTGGACGCCGCGCAGGGTCATGCAGGTGTGCTCGGCCTCGATGACGACGCCGACGCCTCGGGGTTGCAACTGTTCGGCGAGCCAGTCGGCGACCTGTTTGGTGAGTCGTTCCTGGACTTGGGGGCGACGGGAGAAGTGCTCGACGATGCGGGCGAGTTTGGATAGTCCGAGGATGCGCTCGCCCGGCAGGTAGCCGACGTGGGCGACGCCGACGAACGGCAGCAGGTGGTGTTCGCATACCGACCGCAGCGGGATGCGGCGGGCGAGGACGAGTTCGTCGTAACCCTCGTCGTTGGGGAACGTTGTCAGATCGAACGGTCGCGGGGTGAACAGTTCGGCGTAGGCACGGGCCATTCTTCCGGGGGTGGCGTGCAGGTGTTCGTCGTCGAGTCCGACACCGAGCGCGGTGAGGAACTCACCGGCCGCGCGCTCGGCGGCGGCCAGGTCGATGGTGTTGACCGGTTCGTGGACAACGCGGAGAGCAGGGCGTGACATGGGCTAGCTCCTTCCGACGCCGAGAGCGGTCGGCAGCATCGATACGACAGTCTCGTCGGCGAACACACCGTGCCCGCCGACGACCGAGACGGGGAAGCCGACCGTCGCGGCGGCCAGCGCGCCCGGTACACCGATCGCGATCAGCCACCGCGCGCCTTCGGCCGAAAACGCAGGGTTGGCCGCCACATTGGAGGCGAGGTCGAACACCACGCCAGCGACCGACGCGCCGATCGGGACCGTTACCAGGATCGGGTGGAGCGGGTGCGCGTACGGCCCGGCCGGTGCCACGCTCACCGGTTGCTTGCCCTGTTGCGGTCCGCCACTCATCACGCCTCCATATCTCACCGAATAATACCAAAAATTATTGGTGTAATGGGGTAGAAATCAACCCCTTCGCATGTACTGGACAGACAGTGGTGTTTTCACCTACTCCAATAGACGTTATTGTGAAGGAGTGACCAACGAAGCGGCAATCGGTGCCGTCGCGGTTCTCGATGACGAGTCGCGACGCGGGATGTATTGGTTCATCCG
Organism: Nocardia sp. NPDC057455; assembly: GCF_042802775.1. Classification (NCBI taxonomy): domain Bacteria; kingdom Bacillati; phylum Actinomycetota; class Actinomycetes; order Mycobacteriales; family Nocardiaceae; genus Nocardia; species Nocardia sp. NPDC057455. Next base: position 14,778 of record NZ_JBHVDM010000112.1, read on the forward strand.
GCGAGCCCGGCGGCCGGTCACCCGGGACGAAGCTGCCGCCGAGGTCGGGATCTCTCGCAAGCTGGCCGCATTCCATCTGGACAAGCTGGTCGACGTCGGGCTGCTGCGCGCTCGGTACGAGGCACTCGGCGGCGTTCGCCGGGTCGGGCGCACGCCCAAGGTCTACGAACCCACCGACGTCGATGTCCGGGTGAGCATTCCCGAACGCCGCTACGAGGTGCTGGCCGAGATCCTGATGGCCGCCGTGCTGAGCGAGCGCGAAGACGAAACGGCACGCGAGGCGGCGATGCGGGTCGCGCGGCGACGCGGCGAGGAACTCGGCGGCGCCGAGCGGGAACGAGTCAAACCCGGCCGACTCGGGCCCGAACGCGCTCTGACCCTGATGCAGGGCATGCTCGCCGGGAACGGCTTCGAACCCAGCCGCGAAGCCCCGACCTGCGTACGACTGCGCAACTGCCCGTTCCACCCGCTGGCAACCACCGCCCCCGACCTGGTGTGCGGGCTCAATCATGCCTTCTGCTCCGGCATACTCACCGGTCTGGGCACCGACAGCGTGCGCGCGGTACTCGCACCACGAGACGGCGAATGCTGTGTCGAAGTGCGCGCAGCGACCTGAACCACCTCGACGCTGCCCATCCGCGGTTCGACCGGATGCCGCGCGGGCATGTCGTCGGACGGCGTATCGGTATCCGGTGCCGACGGTGGACGCGAACGGCGTAGTTCGACAGATCAGCGGTTGTGAGGTGGTTCACTGTCCTCCATGACCGCGCAGATCAGGGGTGTCGATCGTCCGCGACCGCCGCGTCACCGGTCTCTGAGCGATATGGTTGTGCGTTTGGGCCAGCCATGGAACTCGGCCGATCTCGTCGGGGAATCGACGATCACGGGAATCAGTCAGGATTCCCGGCTTGTCTCTCCCGGCGAGGTGTACGCGGCGCTACCTGGTTCCCGCCACCATGGCGCCGCCTTCGCGGTCGAGGCGGCAGCCCGCGGCGCCGTCGCGGCGATCAGCGACCGGCCATGTGCCGCGCTACCGACGTTCGTGGTGGACGACCCCCGGCGCGTATTGGGTCCAATCGCCTCGTGGATCTACGGTGAACCCTCCCATGACCTCGACGTGTTCGGCGTAACCGGGACCAACGGCAAGACCAGTACGGCCTATCTGCTCAACGCGGGGCTGAGCGGAGCAGGAATCGAGACCGGCCTGATCAGCGGCGTCACCATCCGCGGACCGTGGGGCGCGCGCCCAGCGGTACGGACGACACCCGAGGCCAGCGAACTGCAACGAACGCTGGCAGCGTTCCACTCGGGCGGCGCGTCCGCGGTCGCGCTGGAAGTGTCCAGTCACGCTCTCGCACTGCACCGAGTGGATGGGATCCGATTCCGCGTCGGTGTCTTCACCAATCTGGGCCCCGACCACCTTGATTTCCACAACGACCTCGAAAGCTATTACTCGACGAAAGCCGAACTGTTCTCGACCGAGCGATGCGAGTACGCCGTCATCGGCGTCGATGACGACTACGGCCGACGTCTCGCCGCAGAAACCGAGGTTCCACACTGCACCTTCTCGACACAGTCCACGGCGGCCGACTTCTACGCCGACCACATCCGACTCGACGAGCACAGCACCTCGTTCGTTGTGCACGGCGCCGACCACAGCGCCGCGGTCCGGCTCGAACTCTTGGGCCGCCACCAGGTCGACAACGCCCTCGGCGCGATCGCCGCCCTGTCGGCAGCAGGCATCGACCTCGATCCGGCGATCGCCGGTATGGAAAGCATGGAATGCGTTCCGGGCCGCATGCAGCGCATCGACGCCGGACAACCGTTCCTGGCATTCGTCGACTACATGCACAACACCGCAGGCCAGCAACGGCAATTCCCCTACCTGCGGTCCTTGACCAACGGCAAGGTCATCGTCGTCATCGGAGCCACCGGTGAACGCGACCCCGGCAAACGCCGCCCCCTGGGGTGGACAGCGGCAACCTTCGCCGACACGGTCATCGTCACCGACGAAAGCCCTTTCTCCGACAACCCCGCTCGACTCCGAGAAGACGTCGCCGCCGGCGCCTACGCCGCCGATCACGCCGAGGTCATCCTCGAACCCAGGCGCGCCGACGCAATCGCCATGGCAGTCGCCCTCGCGCAACCCGGTGACGTCCTCGTCGTCGCCGGCCGCGGACATGACCCCGTGCAAACATACGGCGCCACGACACTCGCCTTCGACGATCGAACAGAACTTCGATACGCACTGGAACGCACGACGGCGGAAGATTTCCCACCTCGCCGGTGACCCTCTCAGCGAGTCAGAAAGCCACCACCGGCAACGCCGCTACAGTGCGAACGACCCGCCCGGCCCGCTGGTCTCGGGCAGCGGCCGCATTTCAGCGAGGCGATGTCGGATCCGCGTCGGGGAAGGCGGGACATTCGTCGGGGGCGGGTTCGCCACGGAGGCGGGCATCGAGCCAGGCGATGGCTCCGGGGAAGCCGGTGGCGAGTCCGATGACGTGTTCGCCGGGCTCGCTGCGGAAGACCGAGGGGACACCGCGTGCGCACTGCTGCCGGTACAGCTGTCGAGCCCCCTCGAAGGGGATCCACAAATCGTGGGCTGCGTGGTAGATGTACAGCGGCGCGGCGGATCTGCGGTCGCTGAGGTCGGTGCGTGCGAAGATCTCCTCCGCTATATCGCTGTCGAGCGGGTGGGCGATGTTTGCCGCGATGTCGATCGGTAATCCGAGTACGCCCATCGGGCCGTCGACTTCGCCGCAGGCGTTCTTGATGGGGGAGGTCGCCACCCATTGGGCCAGGTTGTTGAGGTATCCGAGGATTTCGGGGTGTTCGCGCGACATCGCCAGCACGACCACCATGAGAACGCCGGAGGCGAAATTGCCGTTGAATCGGTGTGCGATGACTCGATTGTCGGTGACGAGTCCGCCGGTGGTCACGCCGACGAGAACGCCGGCCAGCTCCGGTGCGTACTCGTCGAGCAGCATGGCCGTCGAGTAGGAGGCGATGGCGCCGCCGGAGTATCCGCCGACGGCGAAGCGACTGTCGCGGAATTCGCCCGCGGGCATCGAGCGGACGACGCGGATGCCGTCGAGTATGACGTGTCCGGCGACATTGGGTTCCCCGTAAGACATCCAGGGGCCTTCGTGATCGGGGATCAGGACCGCGTAGCCCCGGCTCAGAGCCCAGGCGGTGGTCGGAGGGAACACATCGGTGACATTGCTTCGGCTGAGCAGTCCGTGTGCCATCGCGTAGCTGGGGGTGCATCGCATGCCGAGGGAGTTGATCGGCAGGGCATCGACCAGCACGGGCCTGTGGCCGGGCTCGGGCCATTCGGTGGGCGGGGTCACCAGCGTGGCTGTGCCGTACGAGGGCGCTCCCGTCGCGGAGGTCGATCGGAATTTGAGCAGCGATGCTCGGCCGACGGGCGCCGGTATCAGTTGAGCAGCCGTCGCGGTCACGTCGCGTTGTTCGAGCAGATCTCCGGGGTTCGACTCGTCCAACCGCTCCGGCCACGTGTCGAAGATCGGATCCCCTGTCGGCGGGGACTGCACCGCACGCCACAGTGCGGCGAGTTCCGGGGACAGGTCGGCGGTGGGTGGTGAGAGCGCGGGCGGTATCGGCGGTGCGGGTATCACCTGGTCGATCCGTTGCTGAAGTTCAGACGGGGCCGACGCTCCGGGCTCGCCCTCGGCTGCGGCTCGGTGTTGTCCGGCCAGCAGCAGACAACCGACTGTGATCGTGATCATCAGCGTGCGCAGCGACCGCGCGCGAGTGGCTCGCGCGTGTCGATCGATCATTCCGCTTCCTTAAGCGATCGGTGAACAGGTTCCGAGGCCATGGGTGTTTCGAACAGCCTCGCAGGTCGATGCCGTCTCGTCGCTGAACGCTTCGCGTACTGCGCGTTCCGAGCGGCCGTCGCCACAGTAGTGGTCGCGTCGCCGATGAGAACGGCCGCTGTTGATCTTTGGGGACATTCACTTGCGATCGGTTGCGTCGTCTGGTTTCTCCACAAAACAAGCGATAGCCGGCACGCATACCACCTGGAACCGGCGATGCCGCACGGCGGCGAGCTACCGGAGCGTTCTACAACCGGCACTTGCCAACGGCGCGAGATCCGTTGTCCGACTTCGTGAGAACGCATAGAAGACAGTTGGCGACAGGGGGCCGGGGGCACGGTGGCGTTGTCGCTGCGGTCGAGATGGGCGAAAGCCGTCACCCCGGGCGGTGACCCAAAGAAGCACCGCCGTTCCCGGCAATCCCCCCGGCATTGTGAAAACCACAGTTCGGCCGATGATCTTGCTGTGAGATGCCAAGAAACCTTATGCATCCGTGCCAGATCGAGGGAAGCGACTGTCGATACTGACGAAAATCTGGTCGATCAAGGGTGAGGTTCGTGAAGCCGCTTCTGGCAATCGTGATGACAGTGCTTGTCGGTTGTGCGTCGCTGTGCGGGCAAGCTTCCCGTGCGCATGCGGATCCGCCGGACGGTTCGCCCACGCCATCAGCGCCGGAGGTCGCGGGTCCCTCACCACTACAACAGTGGATCGACAACACGATGCCGGCTCCGCCCCACACCGCGGACGGCGCGCTGTGGCGCGGGGTACTGCCGTCGGCGACGGACGATCCGATCTTCGACGCCTGGCCCGCCGATCTCGGAACTCTGGCCCCCGGTCAGATCATCGAGAAGCGCGACGTCTCGGCGACAACGGCCCCGAGAATGGCGACGCCCATTTCGCGAGCGACGCTGTTGAAGTTCCGGTCCACCTCGGCGACGGGCGGGCCCTCCTTCGGAACCGCGACGCTGATAGTCCCAGCGACCGCGTGGACCGGAGCCGGGCCCCGGCCGGTGGAGGTGAACGCGTTGCCGATCAATTCACTCGGGTCGCACTGCACCCCCGGGTTCCAGATGTCGCACGATCTCTTGGATCGCCCCAACACCGATCTGCCGGTCTTCCTGCCGTCGGTCTGGTGGGCGCTGAGCAAAGGACACGCGGTCCTCCTGCCGGACCACGAGGGCCCGCTGATGGCATACGCCGAACCGAATGTCGCCGCACACGTGATGCTCGATGCCATTCGCGCGGTGCGCGCCTACTCCCCCGGTGAATTCGGTGACAGTCGCTACGTGGCCATCGGCTATTCGGGTGGTGCGATCGCCGCCTACGCGACGGCCATGCTGCTCGATGAGTACGCACCGGATCTGTCGGGTGTTCTGATCGGCGCGGCCGCGGGCGGACTGGTCACCGACAACGCGAACGTAGCCCATCGGTTCAACGGAAACATCTCCTCCGGGATCCTGTTGACGGTGGCGCTGGCAATCGCACGCGAACACCCCGAGATGCTGCAGTACATGAACCATCTCGCGCAATGGGTGGCAACCTCGCCGATCCGTGACATCTGCGGCGACGCCTCCGGGCCTCTCGGCGTGGTCGGTATTCCGATCGACGTCGCGGCGAATACCGCGAACTCGCTCGACAGCCCGTTCGCCGCGAAGATGTTCGACCGATTGGACCTGACCGGACGGACTTCCACCGTCCCGCTGTACATCTACCACGGCTTGCACGATCCGTGGATTCCGCTCGACGACGCCCAGCGTATGTACCGGCAGCAGTGCAGCCGCGGCGTTCCCGCCGTCTTCCGCGTCGTAGGCGGCGAACATCTGATCGGTTACGTCACCGGCTATCCCGAACTCGGCGGCTGGATCGACGCACGCCTACGCGGCGAGCCCGCACCGAGCGAATGCTGAGCGCGAGACCGCGCTGCGGAACCCGAACGACCCCGTCGCAGCGGCGTCGCCGTCGTCCCGCAGATGACCTCGACATCGCGCGAAAAAATCTATCGTGGCGAGTCTAGACATTCAGGGTAGGTCCGTGTAACTTCTGTGGGGCGAACGAAAAAGGAAGTCTCGATGGCACGGGAGATGACGAACTGCCCGTGAAGTTGAAGACGGCGGGCGCGGCTGCGGGACCACGACGCATTACGGTCCCGCCGCCCGCCGGGCATGCAAAGTGAAGTGCACGAAGAAATGAAGTAACCCGTGAACAGAAGGGAGGAGTTGCCTACCGTCGCGTCGCCCACCGGTACGGATAGTTCGGGCGGCGACCGAAGTTCGGATACATGTCGGAAGATGGTTAGTAATTCCCCTAGTGCCCCGGTGCCATCTGGCACCGGGGCAC
>NZ_JBHVDM010000113.1:0-19711 GCF_042802775.1 Nocardia sp. NPDC057455
GCGGTCCAGGTCGAGGGCGGCGTTGCGGGCAACGTCGTGCCCGACGCCGCCGAACTGGAGGTCAACTTCCGTTTCGCACCCGACCGCACCGTCGACCAAGCCGTCGAGCACGTGCGCGAGGTCTTCACCGGACTCGAGCTGTCCCTCGAGGTGATCGACTCGGCGCCGGGCGCGCTGCCCGGGCTGACCGCACCGGCGGCCAAGGACCTGATCGACTCGGTGCAGCGCCACGGCGGCGGCGGTGTGCGCGCGAAGTACGGCTGGACCGACGTCTCGCGTTTCGCCGCACGTGGCATTCCCGCCGTCAACTTCGGCCCCGGCGATCCCAACCTCGCGCACAAGCGCGACGAGCACGTCCCCGTCGACCAGATCACCGCCGTTACCGGCATGCTGCGCAGCTACCTGAACGGCACACCGGACTGAACGGCTCGGCAAGGGGTGACCTGGCCGTATTCAGTGCGGCATGGTCGATCCCCGAATAGGCTTCCGGACCACTTCGCAGGTGTCGTGTCGTCGCCCGCAGAGATCTACGGTGGAGAGATGACCGCCTTGGAGTATCGGCATCTGCTGGTCGCGCGGGACGGTGACACGGTGCGCATCACCATGAACCGGCCGGAGCGGCGCAATGCGCTGTCGGGCGAGCATCTGGCCGAACTGCTCGCCTCGTTCCGGGCCGCCGGGGAGACCGACGCCGCCGGAATAGTGCTCGGGGCGCGCGGCCCGGTGTTCTCCGCGGGCCACGATTTCGCCGACGTCGCCGCGCGTGACCTGCTCGGCGTGCGGGAACTGCTCACACGCTGCACCGAGCTCATGTCGACCATCCAGTCGGTGCCGCAGGTGGTGATCGCCCGGGTACACGGTCTGGCCACGGCCGCGGGCTGCCAGTTGGTGGCCTCATGCGATCTGGCCGTCGCCGCCGAATCCGCCGCGTTCGCGCTCCCTGGCGGAAAGGGTGGCTGGTTCTGCCACACCCCCGCGGTGCCGGTGGCCCGCGCCGTCGGACGTAAACGCCTGATGGAAATGGCCCTCACCGGCGATCCGATCGATGCCCGCACCGCCGAACAGTGGGGCCTGATCAACCGAGCGGTGCCGGACGCCGAGCTGGACACTGCCGTGGGTGAGTTGCTCGCTCGCGCTACCCGGGGCAGCCGGGCCAGCAAGGCACTCGGCAAACGCACTCTCTACGGTCAACTCGACCGTCCCGAAACAGACGCCTACGCCCTCGCCCTGGAAGTCATGGCCGCCGCCGCTCAACTTCCCGGCGCCCGCGAAGGTATGGCGGCCTTCCTGGCGAAGCGCGCACCGGCCTGGCGCGACTAGCGCAGGCAGGGAGACTTTTCCAGCGGTCGGAACCGCGAGCGCCGCCGTCATCGTGTACGCACCGCGACCGGACCGAGGTGTGCGGCCGGTGGTTTCGAGGGACACGGTGAGGCGGAGGTGGCGGCGACGCGGTTCGTTCGGAAGCCGTCAGCTTCTCCAGAGCGCCGCGTCCGCGTCGAGCGCCGAGATCGTAGGCGCCCGGCGATTCGCGCCGTCACGTGCGCGTCGAGCGCCGAGATTGCGACCGCGTCTCGCCCTGCCTGCGCCCGGCTGAACGTCGGACGACTTCTCCCGGCCAGCCCCTGAGTCGCCCTTGCCGGGCGGTAGCGTGGAACGCATGTCCACCGACGCCGCGGACCGTGAGGTCGCCCCCAAACCGAAGTCGACACCGAAGTTCCGCGGCCCGATCATGTTTCGCCGCGACCGCGCGGACGGCGTGGGCACCGCCGACCGGCACCTGCTGGACAAGCGTGGCGACACGGACTGGGTACACACCGATCCATGGCGCGTGCTGCGCATCCAAGCCGAGTTCGTCGAGGGCTTCGGCGCGCTCGCCGAGGTGCCGCGGGCGGTGACCGTCTTCGGTTCCGCGCGCACCTCCGCCGACCATCCGGAGTACCAGGCCGGGCTGGCCATCGGCGCCGCGCTGGCGCGGGCGGGTTTCGCGGTGATCACCGGCGGCGGCCCCGGCGCGATGGAGGCGGCGAACCGGGGCGCTTGCGAGGCGGGCGGCTATTCGATCGGCCTCGGCATCGAGCTGCCGTTCGAGCAGAGTCTCAACGACTGGGTCGACCTGGGGATCAATTTCCGGTACTTCTTCGTCCGCAAGACGATGTTCGTGAAGTACTCACAGGCGTTCATCTGCCTGCCCGGCGGTTTCGGCACGCTCGACGAGTTGTTCGAGGCGCTGACCCTGGTACAGACGCACAAGATCACCCGGTTCCCCATCATCCTGTTCGGGACCAGGTACTGGTCGGGACTCGTCGATTGGTTACGCGATTCGCTCGGCGGCTCCGGCAAAATCTCCCCGGGCGACCTCGGCCTGCTGCATGTGACCGACAGCGTCGAGGAGGTCGTGCAGATCATCCAGGCCGCCGCGGAGGCGGGCGGCGCCGAGGACGCGATCGGGACGGAGGATCAGTGGTGAGCGATCGGCCTTTTTCCGTCTGTGTCTACTGCTCGGCGAGTACGACCGACCAGGACTACCTCTCGCTGGCCGCCCGGGTGGGCACCGAGATCGCCCGGCGCGGTTGGCAACTGGTATCCGGCGGCGGGCACGTCTCGATGATGGGCGCGGTCGCCACCGCGGCGCGCGCGGGCGGCGCGAACACCATCGGCGTGATTCCGAAACACTTGGTGCACCGGGAGGTCGCCGACGTCGACGCCGACGAACTGGTCGTCACCGACACCATGCGCCAGCGCAAGCAGGTGATGGAGGACCGTGCCGACGCGTTCCTCACCCTGCCCGGCGGCATCGGCACGCTGGAGGAGTTCTTCGAGACCTGGACCGGCGGCTATCTGGGACAACACGAGAAACCCGTCGTTGTGCTGGATCCCAATGGTTTCTTCCGAGGTTTGTTTTCCTGGCTGGACGAGTTGTACGAGCGCAAGTTCGTGCCCCAGACAGCCATGGCCCGGATTACCGTGGTGACCGATCTCCCGTCCGCGTTCGCGGCACTGGAGGCGGCGCGAATCCAGTGAGGAGAGCTGAAGACGTGAGCACTGCACGTTCGACGGTGAGTTTGTTCGACCTCGCCCGAAACCTGCCCGCGATGGCCCTGGACGCCCCCGGCATGCTTCGCAACGCGCTGAGCATGCTGGTGACGCCGGACTCCGAGTCCTCGGTGGGCCTGTATTTCCAGCGCGCCGCCCACCGGCATCCGGATCGGTTGTTCCTGCGGTTCGAGGGCGCGACCTTCACCTACGGTCAGGCCAACGCACAGGTGAACCGGTATGCGAGCGTGCTCGCGGCGCGGGGGGTGCGGCGCGGCGACGTGGTCGGCGTGCTGATGACCAACCGGCCGGAGACACTGTTCGTCGCGCTGGCGACGGTCAAGCTCGGGGCCACCGTGGGGCTGCTCAACCACCATCAGCGCGACAAGGTACTGGCGCACAGCTTCGGCCTGCTCGACAGCGTGCTGAACGTGGTCGGCGCGGAATGCGCCGAAGCGATCGACTCGCTGCCCGAACCGCCCGCCCACGTCCTCGCGGCCGACGAACTCCACGAGGCGGCCCGCGACGCCGACGACGCCGATCCGCCGAGCTGCGCGGAGGTCACCGCGCGCGAGCGGGCGTTCCTCATCTTCACCTCCGGCACCACCGGACTGCCGAAGGCCAGCGTGATGACCCATCTGCGCTGGACCAAGAGCATGGCAGGCCTGGGTGGCCTGGGAATTCGACTGCACGGCAACGACACTCTGTACTGCTGCCTGCCGCTGTACCACAACAACGCGCTCACCGTCGCGTTGTCCGCGGTGCTGGCCTCCGGCGGCACACTCGCCCTCGGCCGGGGATTCTCCGCGTCCCGGTTCTGGGACGAGGTCATCCGCGAGCAGGCGACAGCGTTCATCTATATCGGCGAGCTGTGCCGCTACCTGGTCAATCAGCCCGCCAAGCCGACCGATCGGCAGCACCTGGTCCGGCTCGCCGTCGGCAACGGGCTGCGCCCGGAACTGTGGGACGAGTTCAAATCCCGGTTCGGCATCGAGCGGATCGTGGAGTTCTACGGCGCGAGCGAGGCGAACATCGCGTTCGTCAACGCCTTCGGCGTGGACCGCACGGCAGGCTTCGGCCCGCTGCCGTATGCCGTCGTGGAGTACGACGAGGAGACCGGGAAGGTCAAGCGCGACAAGAACGGGCGCTTGCGCCGGGTCGGCACGGGCGGGGTCGGACTTCTGCTGGCCAAGGTGACCGACCGCTCCCCGTTCGACGGGTACACCGACAAGGACGCCACCGAGGCCAAGCTGGTGCGCGACGGCTTCCAGTCCGGAGACGTCTGGTTCGACACCGGCGATCTGGTGCGGGAGCAGGGCTGGCATCACATCGCGTTCGTCGACCGGCTCGGCGACACCTTCCGCTGGAAGGGCGAGAACGTGGCGACCACCGAGGTGGAAGGCGCGCTGAGCAAGGCGGAGTCGATCGCGCAAGCGGTGGTCTACGGCGTGGACATCCCCGGGACGGACGGCAAGGCGGGCATGGCCGCGGTGACGCTGCGTCCCGGCGCGGAATTCGACGCGGCGGCGGTGGCGAAACTGGCATACGAGCAGTTGCCGGGCTATGCCGTGCCGCTGTTCGTTCGCATCGTCCACGAGCTGGAGCAGACCTCTACGTTCAAAAGCCGCAAGGTCGAACTGCGCAAGCAGGGCTATACCCCGGACCCCGACAGCACGCTGTACGTCCTCGCGGGCCGCACCGAGGGCTACATCCCCGCCTACGACGACTACGCCGCCGATGTAGCGGCCGGACGGGCACCCAAGAGCTGACCGGCGAGACCAGTACGGCCTGAAGACTCGGAGTGACGGACTGGCTACAGTCGTTCACATGTTCAGCTCGACCGCGGCGCCGCTTCCTACGCTGTGCGGCCGACCGGTGGCGACGGATCGAGCGCTGGTGATGGCGATCGTGAATCGCACGCCGGACTCGTTCTACGACCGAGGCGCCACGTTCACCGACGCGGCGGCCATGGATGCGGTGGCGCGCGCGGTGGACGAGGGCGCCGACCTCGTCGACATCGGCGGGGTGAAAGCCGGGCCGGGCGATGCGGTGGACGGAGCCGAGGAGACGCGCCGGGTGGTGCCGTTCGTCGCGGCCATTCGCGCGAAGTACCCGCAGCTACTGATCAGCGTCGACACCTGGCGCGCCGAGGTGGCGCTGGCCGCGGTGGGCGAAGGGGCGGATCTGATCAACGACACCTGGGCGGGCGCCGACCCCGATCTCGTTCCCGTGGCCGCCGCGCACGGCGCCGGTGTGGTGTGCAGCCATACCGGTGGCGCGGTGCCGCGCACCCGGCCGCATCGGGTCCGTTACGCCGATGTGGTGGGTGAGGTCACCGAAACCGTGGTGCGTGCCGCGGAGAACGCGCTCGCGGCCGGGGTCAGCCGGGATTCGATTCTGATCGATCCGACGCACGATTTCGGCAAGAACACGTATCACGGGCTCGAACTGTTGCGCCGAGTCGACGTTCTTGTAAAAACCGGATGGCCAGTCTTGATGGCGCTGAGCAATAAGGATTTCATCGGGGAGACTTTAGGTGTCGGTCTCACCGAACGGCTGGAGGGCACATTGGCGGCAACAGCATGGTCGGCGGCGGCCGGCGCCCGAGTCTTCCGAGTCCACGAAGTCGCCGCGACCCGGCGGGTCGTGGACATGATCGCCGCGATCCAGGGCATCCGGCCCCCCGCACGAACCTTGCGAGGTCTGGCATGACATTCCAACACCGTGAGCCCGCTTGGGCGACGACCAATACCTGGGACACCCCGAACTGGCGAGTCGACGAACTCGTCCGCGCCAAAGCCGGGCGCACCGTGTCGGTGGTGCTGCCCGCACTGAACGAAGAACGGACCGTGGCCGACGTGGTGGCCAGCATCCGGCCGCTACTCGGCACGCTGGTCGACGAGCTGATCGTGCTGGACTCCGGGTCGACCGACGCCACCGCGGAGCGGGCACGCGCGGCGGGCGCGGAGGTGATCAGCCGCGAGCAGGCGGTGCCGGAGCTGGAGCCGGTCCCCGGCAAGGGTGAGGTGCTGTGGCGCTCGCTGGCGGTGACCAGTGGCGATCTGATCGCTTTCGTCGACTCCGACCTGATCGACCCGGATCCCGCTTTCGTGCCGAAGTTGCTCGGTCCGCTGCTCACGGTCGATGACGTGCAGCTGGCCAAGGCCTATTACCGCAGGCCGTTGCGGCAAGGCGGCGCGGTGGACGCGCACGGCGGTGGCCGTGTCACCGAACTGGTCGCCCGCCCCCTGCTGGCCGCATTGCGACCGGAACTCGCGCAGGTGTTGCAGCCGCTCGGCGGTGAATACGCGGGCACCCGCGAACTGCTCACCTCGGTGCCGTTCGCGCCGGGCTACGGCGTGGAGATCGGACTGCTGCTGGACACCTACGACCGGCTCGGCATGTCCGCGATCGGCCAGGTGAACCTGGGCGTGCGCACACATCGCAACCGGCCGCTGGCCGATCTCGGGGTGATGAGCCGCCAGATTCTCGGTACGGTGCTCGGCCGCAGCGGCATCCAGGACTCCGGTGCGGCGCTGACCCAGTTCCCGCTGATCGGTGACGAGTTCACCGCGCACCGCACCGAGGTCTCCCTGATGGACCGTCCGCCGATGAAGACTTTGCGGCCCGCGTGGGCGGCGGCCTGAGCCGCTCCACCGCCTCGGCGCGGGGATTCGGTCAGACCCCTTCGGCGTGCGGATCCCGCATGTATCCCGCCTCGATCAGGGTGCGGAAGGCCGCGAGCTTGTAGACGCACTCGGCCGGCTCGCAGATCCGGTGGCGCTGCATGAGCTCGTGGGCCTCCGCCACGGTCAACGGCTCGACGGGCATCTGCTGCGGTCTGCCGATCGGGCAGGTCGGTAGCAGGCGCGCGGGTAGCTGCTGCGTGATCGTGTGCTGGGCGACACCGACTCGGCGCCGCCGGTTCGCCGGTCCGTACATCAAACCGATGGTGGCGACCAGGCCGGCGGCGCCGGCGAGCGAGCAGAGGACGGCGATCTGGGTGGCGGTCACGGCGCTTTCTCCTCTCGGTGGGGCGGGCCGGGCAGAGCGTGGCGGGGCCGAAGCGCGCGCACCGTCACCTATTCATAGTTAATTTTCAGCAAATTAAGTGTGAGCCGCGGTGGCGCGCCGTGCAAGGGGGAAATGGGATGCGCGACCGAGGGGATCTCCTGCTTTGCAGCCGGTTATTCCCGCTGGCCAGATGTCCAATCCGACTTGGGGAAACTTTGAGCAATCAGCGGTGGATGGGACCGTCGATGCGGTCCAGGGCCACGGCGGAGGCGCCGGCGCGTTCGGCCAGGATCTGGGCGGCGATCGAGATGGCCGTCTCGTCCGGTGTCCGCGCGCCGAGGTCCAGCCCCACCGGACTGCGCATCCTGCCGAGCTGGTCGTCGGTGATGCCGGCCGCCCGCAGGCGCTCGACGCGCTCGGCGTGCGTCCGGCGAGATCCGAGCGCGCCGACGAAGCCGATGTGCGGGCACGACAAGGCCGTCACCAGCATCGGCACATCGAATTTGGCGTCATGGGCGAGCACGCAGACCACGGTGCGCTGGTCGATCCGCCCCGCCTCCTGTTCCTCGCCCAGATACCGGTGCGGCCACTCCACGACGACCTCGTGGGCAGCGGGGAACCGGGCGGCGGTGGCGAAGGTCTCGCGGGCGTCCACGACCGTCACCCGGTAGCCGAGCTGGCGCCCGGTGCGGCTGAGCGCGCGTACGAAGTCGTTGGCACCGGCCAGGATCATCCGAGCCGGGGCCGCGAAGACCTGTACGAACGTACGGGGTCGCGGGGCGCCGTTCGCCGCGCACTCGTCGGCGCCCACCACGCCGCAGCGGCCCGCGGCGAGTAGTGCTCGCGCGTCGCGGTCGACGCCGTGCCACGGCTCGGTATCAGCGGTCGTCAGCAACTTCCACTCCGGTGCGGCGTCCATGGTGGTCGCCACGGCGACGGGGGAGCCGTCCTCGATCCGCTGCCGTAACGCGGATAGCAGCGGGAGCCGTGCACGCGAGACGCGCTCGACGAACACTTCGATCTCGCCGCCGCAGGTCAAGCCGACCGCGGGTCCGTCGGAGTCGGCATAGCCGAACCGGTCGGTCACCGCGTGGCCGCTGGTCAGCACTTCCTGCGCCGACGCGACGACAGCGGCCTCGACACAGCCACCGGACAGCGAACCGTGCACCTCGCCGGAGCCGGTGACGATCATCGCCGCTCCGAGTTCCCGCGGTCCGGGGCCGGTCGTGTCCACCACACGGGCCAGCGCGACCGGCCCGAGCGGCAGCAGGGTGAGTAATTGCCCGAGTATCGCGCGCACCGGAATCCGGTCCTTTCCCGAGGGGTCCAGCGCATCGGGCCCGAGACGGTCGGCGCATGCCCGCCGTACCGTAAGCCTAATTATCGGGAGGTCATCCGTCGCGGCGGCGATGATCCGGTAGCAGTACGGTGTGGTCGTCGGCCGACGCCGGATCCGCGGCCTTGTCCCGGGGGTCGTCGGTGTGGAGCCGCTTCCGTTCGGCATCGTCGGGACCGACCGACGCGGCGTCCGGCCGATCGGCTTGCTGGTCCTCATCCGCCGAGGCATCGGCTTCGGGTGACGTGGCCGACTCGTTCGCCAGCCGGGCTTGGAGGTCGGCGACGCTCACGTGAGCCTTCGGCCCCGCGGGCCGCAGCAGCACACTGAGGATCAGGCCGAGCAGGCCCACCGCCAAGACGGCGCCGCCGATCAGCAGTAACGGATTCACGATTCCTCCTTGCCGGACACCTCAGGCGGTTCACCTATCACATGCGGTTATCGTCCAGCTATTCAATCATCCCTGTATGAACCTGCTCGGGCTGGGGCTGGTGACCTGCGCCACAGGAAGAAGGCCTGACCTCAGCGACCCTTCGATGTGTTCGTGACCAGGTGATCGTGAGGATGAGGCACCGGATGTTGGGCCACTCGCTCGACGTCTAATTCCCGCGCTTCGCGGTCGGGCATGCACTTGTCCACGATGTCCATCGATTTGCTGAATGTCGTTGTGTGCGTGCAGCCGACGCGCGGGTGCTCACTGCCGCACAGTCGGCCTCCGGTAACGGTGGTCGAGCGAAGTGCCAGAGCCGGCGCCCGGCAGCCGGACGAAACGGCACGTGTGGGTGTCGTCGGCGTTGCCGCAGGGGAATTCGGCCGTTGGCGTCACATCGCGTGCCGGTGTCAGGCGGAGCCGCGGACGGATGGTCCGCGCTCTCGCGGGTGCTGTCTCAGCGGCGCACACCTGTTGCGGGCGAACGGTTTTCGGGATCGTGGCGGTAGACAGGCGTGAGCAGGTCGGCCTCCAGCGGTTCGCCCGTGGCGCGGTCGAAGCGACAGGCGATCAGCACCGAGAACAGGTGATTGCTCGCTCGCTCGTGCAGTGTGGCCAGCCGGGTGGCGAGCAACCGGATGGCACCGAGCGAGCCGGGCGGATGCATGCCGTCGATCATCAACACGCTGCCACGCCCGTCGGGCCGGGGAAGTCTGCCCAGATAGGCGATGTCGTGCGGTTCGGGTCCGCCCGGCCGGTACACCCGGCGGGCCGCCCGGTCCTCGATTCCCCGGCGCGCGTCACCCATCCTCGCCACCGCGCGGCGCAGTCGCGGATCGGCCGCCACCAACTGGCGCAAACTCGGCGACAGCTCCGGACCGCCCAACACGATCAGGCCGTCACGCCGCAGGTCGATCGGGCGCCCCGGTAGGAAATGCTCGACCGCGACGCTGAAGCCGAGTTCGCGCAGGAGCTCGGTCAATCGCTGCGGCGCGGCGGGATCGGGCGCGCCGATCACGCGGCCGGCGCGCACCTCGGGGACGAGCACGGTGAGCGAACCGTGCCCGAAGAACAGTCCTTCCGGCGCGGGTCCCTGCGTACTCACCTGGTGGATGCGCGCCCGGGAAAGGCCCGCTGCCGCACCGATTCTGGCGAACGTCCAGCCTTCGGCATGGAGCTCCCGGATCACGGCACGCCGAATCCTGGTCAGTTCGTTGATGGTCTGCTGGGCTGCCGCCACCCCGTCGGTGGCCGCTTTCAGTCGCTCGACCTTGTCCTCGATCGCGAACACGCGCGCCACGTCATCGGCCGACATGTGCGAAGTCTAGACAGCTGAACAGCGCAATGCGTCTAGTCTGCTTGACGAATCAGGTGGCGTCGGTGTCGATCGGAGGACGTTCGTTGCGCTCCAACGGCTTAGCCAACTTGGGCATCGGGTAGTCCGGCATCCCGCTGTTCGTGCTGTACAGGTCCTTCGGATCGGGCAGCGCGCTGTCGAAATCCTTGAACAGCGAATCGTCGCCGTGGAGAAGGTGTTTGGTCACCATCGCCCGCGGAGTCATACCGCGCAGTTCGTTCAGGTCGGCCAGCGGCTTACGCAGATCGTCGAACTCCGGCCCGAGTTCCTGCCGCAACTGGGACGTGGCGCCGCTCGCGTAGTCGCGCACCTGCCGCAGGCTGCGCGTGGTCCAGCGCACGGCACCGGGCAAGCGCTCCGGGCCGAGGATTACGAGGGCGGCGACGAGCAGGATGACCATCTCGCTCCAGCCGATGTTGCTGAACACGTAACCAGGCTACCCGGCGATCCGGCCGCCGGGTCAGTCGGATTCCAGCGTCACCGGCACGTCCACCTGCCTGCCATCGCGGATCAACTGCACGTTCACCGTTTCGCCGATGTCGCGCGACTGCACCGCGACGACCAGTTCGTCCGGCCCGGTGACCTCGCGATCGCCGACCTTCACGATCACGTCACCCTCGACGATCCCGGCCTTCGCCGCCGGACCGCCGGCCACGACGTCCGCCACCGCGGCGCCGCTCATGACCTCGTTGGCCACCTGCTTGGTGCGCGCGCTCAGGCCGATCGTCGGGTGGTGCACGACGCCGTCGCGGATCAAGGTCTGGGCGACCTCGATCACCTTGTCCACCGGGATCGCGAAGCCGAGGCCGACCGAGCCGCCGGTCTCGCTGCGGATGGCGGTGTTGATGCCGATCACCCGGCCGTCCATGTCCACCAGCGCGCCGCCGGAGTTACCGGGGTTGATCGACGCGTCGGTCTGCACGGCGTCGATGACGGCCTTCGTGTCGCTGCCCTCGCCCTCCAACTTCACCGGGCGATGCAGGGCGCTGACGATGCCGGAGGTCACCGTCTTGCTCAAGCCGAGCGGCGAACCGATGGCGAGCACGTCGTCACCGACCTGGACGTCGCCGGATTTGCCGAGCTGGGCGACGGTGAGATTCTTCACATCGACCTTCAGTACGGCCAGGTCGGTCTTCGGGTCGCGGCCGACGATCTGGGCGGGCACCCGGGTGCCGTCGGAGAACTGCACCTGGATCGCGGACCGGTTGGACTTGTCCTGTGCGGCCATCGAGATGACGTGGTTGTTGGTGACCACGTAGCCGCCGCCATCGATCACCACGCCGGAACCGGTGGCGCCGTTGTCGCCGACGGTCACCCGGATGGAGACGACCGAGGGCAGCACGGCGTTGGCGACCTGGGCGATCATGCCGTGCGCGCGGGTGCCGTCACCGGTCTGTTCGAGGGTCACCTTGCGCGAGGTGAGCGTCGAGGCGGTTTCCGCGGTGAGCCGCCCGACCAGCCCGCCGAGCAGGCCGATGACGACGGCGACGAGCGCGAGCAGGGCCAGTGCCTTGGGCGCGACCCGGGAGCCGAACAGCACTTCGCGGGCGCTGAGCTTCTCGGCCTGCGGCAGCGTCTGCAGCTTGGGGGTGGGCACCGCGGGGGCGCCGAGCCGCGCGACCGCCTCTGGGTCGCGCCACGGATCGGCCGGTCCGGCCACGGCCGACGCGCCATCGGCCGCGTCGGGGTCGCGCTGCAAGACTTCGGTGGAACCTTCCGGGCGGCCGAACGCCTCGGCCAGCACCGCGTCGGGCGGACGGTTCTGCAGTTCGGGACCGGATTGCGGCGCCGATCCCGCCTTGCGCAGCGGCAGCGGCTCGGCGAATGAACCGGACAAGCCGGACGGCCTGCGGAAGGCGCGCGCGGTGTGCGTGTCGACATGGGGCCGGTAGACCGGGCGCGGACCGAGCACGGGTGCGTCCGGTGGACGGAGATTCCCGCGGTCGGCCGCCGAATCCGAGGTGTCGGCCGATCCGGAATTCGTCGATTCGGTGGTCACTCGGGAAACTCTACTTGCGCCACCACGTAGTCCACCGGGTCGCGGTGAACGAATCGGTCAGAAAGCCGAAAACCGCCTCGTTACGCCCGGACTGGCCGGAAGCCGACGAGGGCGTCCGGCCACTGGACGCGCCGCCAGGCAGTTCAGCGAGCGGGATCCTGGTCAAGCTGTCGTGCAGGCCGGTCGGAATCGCGACCTGGCCCGCATGCCGCAACGCGATGCGCGCCTGCTGCTGGGCATCGACCTCCGCCGCGCACTCCGGACACAGCGAGAGGTGTTGAGCGGCCCGCAGGTAGGCGTTCATCCGCAATTCACCGTCGACGTACGCCGCGACCGCCTCACTCGCCAGATGTTCGGTGGGGCGAAAACGGGGGGGACGACCGGACGTGCTGGAGTCGCCACTCATTCGGTGCTCACCCTTTCAACCGCCATCGACCGATGTTCGGGCGATGCCGGCGTCCGACGAATCACCCTATGTTCGCGTCAGCGGCGAACCGCTGCTCACTTCCATTATGCGCAAGATAGTCGCGCAGGGCCTGACGTCCACGGTGGATCCGACTGCGCACCGTGCCCAGTTTCACGCCGAGCGTAGCGCCGATCTCCTCGTAGGACAGCCCCTCGATGTCACACAGCACCACGGCCGCGCGGAACTCCGGCGCGAGCGAATCCAGGGCCGTTTGCAGGTCGGGATCCAGCCGGGCGTCGTGGTAGGCCTGCTCCGGCCCCGGGCCCTCGGCGGGCACCCGGTCGTAGTCCTCGGGCAGCGCTTCCATCCTGATCCGGTTGCGGCGGCGGACCATGTCAAGGAACAGGTTGGTGGTGATGCGGTGTAGCCACCCCTCGAAGGTGCCCGGCTGGTAGTTCGACAGCGAACGGAACACCCGGATGAATGTCTCCTGGGTGAGGTCGTCCGCGTCCTGTGCGTCGCCGGAGAGGCGATAGGCCAACCGGTAGACCCGGTCGGCGTGCTCCCGGACCAGTTCGTCCCACGTCGGCATCGCCGACCGGTCACCGGTGGCATCGAAGGCAGCAGTCCCGGTCAGCTCGACCGCGTCCTCGACGGAATCGGCTTCGACCGGCAGGATCTGCTCGGGCAGGGTGGCGTATTCGCGCGCCGCATCGACCATGTGGATGGGGCTACCTCCTACTAGGGACCGCAAACGTGGGGACTCGCTCCGGTCCGGGTCTTCGGGCCGTCACGTACGGATACAACCGACAACCGGTATGTCGTTGTTCCCGCGTCCCGTGTTAATACACGGTCGGTTGCCCATACTCTTTCTGGTCCTGATATGGCCGGGTTATGGAGATCCTGAGGGTCACCTGAGAAAACCGGCGGCGGAAATGGCGGGCGGCGCGTGTTGTCCGGAACGCCGAGATCACCTGCCCGGCGTTAGCCTCATACCCGTGGCATCGAATCTGGAGCGGAATCTCGCCTACGTGGAGGAATCCGTCGTAGAGGACGAAATCCTCATCAGCGCGCGCGAACGGGCCACCGAACTCGGCGCTGTCCCCGTGCCGCCCTCGGTGGGCGCGCTGCTGAGCATGTACGCGCAGCTGCTCGGTGCGCGCGCGGTGGTCGAGGTCGGCACCGGTGCGGGCATCAGCGGGTTGTGGCTGCTCGACGGCATGCGCGAGGACGGCACGCTGACCACCATCGATTCGGAGCCGGAACATCAGCGCGCGGCCAAAGAGGCGTTCCGCGCCGCCGACATCCCACCGGCGCGCACCCGGCTGATCAACGGGCGGGCGCTGGATGTGCTGCCCCGGCTGGCCGATGGCGCCTACGACCTGGTCTTCATCGACGCCGCGCCGCTGGAACACCCGGAGTACGTCGCCCAAGCGGTGCGTCTGCTGCGCGACGGCGGCGCGATTCTGCTGCACAACGCGCTGCTGGGCGGGCGCGTACCCGATCCGGCGCAACGGGATCCGGCCACTCAGGCGGTGCGCGCCGCCACCCGCGCCATCGCGGAGAACCCGGAACTCACCTGCGTACTGATTCCGGTCGGAGACGGATTGCTCTGTGCCTCACGGGGTTAGTGATTCGTGCGCAGGCTGATTCCATCCCGGAATACGGGGTATGCGCTGAGAAAGAACTCAGTGAGGAAAGCAGATATGCGTGAATTAACTCCCATCGAAGTAGCGGTCATGGGGGATGTCGTGACCGAACGGCGAACGAGTTGGCTGCGGCCGACCCTGTTGGCCCTGCTGTTCGTGATGCTGGGCGCCGTGCTGGTGATGGTGGTGGTGAGCAACACCGATTTCGACACCGGCCCCGAGAAAACCACTCCGCCTCCGGGACCATGCGAGCCGTTCTGCACCCAGAACGTCGCTCCGCCCGCGCAGTGATACCCCCGTCGGCGGCGGTTCACGCTCCGGCCGAATAGGTCTGCCGCCGAAGTTTTTCCGAATGCCGGGCCACCGGGCCCTCTTCTCTTGGCGAACGCGCCATCCGCATCGATCGGCGGAGTTCGCGAAAAAGCGACCGTACCGCCACGATTCAGCGCAAGCCGCAGCGCGACACCGATGACCAACCGATACTGGTGGAGGTCAGGTTCCGAACGGACCCGGAAGAGGTGCGCCGTGGTGATGATGATGTTCCTCTGGGATGAAGACGAGCGTCGCCCCAAACCGATCCACTGGGGCCGGACCATGATCGCTTTCGGCGCGGTGCTTTTGTTCGCCGTGTTGATGGTCTATTTGGTGAGCACCGCTGATTTCGGTGAGGCCTCGAGATCGACCGTGCCGCGCACACCGGGTCCGTGCGCGCCATTCTGTATCGGCCCGCCCGCGCCCGAGCCGGGCGGACCCTGAGTACCGCTCGCCGCGGCTACACCCAGACGCCTTTGCCGACCGTGACGACCCCGCCGTTGCTCACCGCGAAACGGCTGCGATCGCGAGCCAGGTCCACGCCGATGATCTCGCCTTCGCCGACGACCACGTTCTTGTCCAGAATGGCGTGCCGCACCACCGCGCCGCGTCCGATCCGCACGCCGGGCATGAGCACGCACCCTTCGACGGTGGCGCCGTCGTCGACCATGACGTTGGCGCTGAGCACCGAGTTGCGGACGGTGGCGGCGGACAGGATGCTGCCCGCGCCCACGATGCATTCCTGCGCCAGCCCGCCTTGGGCGAACTTGGCCGGAGGCAGATTCTCGGCCGCCCCGCGAATGGGCCAGTGGCGGTTGTAGAGGTTGAACACCGGGTGCACCGAGACCAGGTCCATGTGCGCGTCGTAGAACGCGTCGATGGTCCCGACATCGCGCCAGTAGCCGCGATCGCGGTCGGTTGCGCCGGGCACGTCGTTGTCGGCGAAGTCGTAGACGCTCGCCTGCCCGGCCGCGACCAGGGCCGGAATGATGTCACCGCCCATGTCGTGGTCGGAATCGGCGTCGTCCGCGTCCGCCCGGATCGAGTCCACCAGCACCTTGGTGGTGAAGACGTAGTTGCCCATGGAGGCGAAGGTGACGTTCGGATCGTCGGGGGTGCCGGGCGGGTGCGCGGGTTTCTCCAGGAACTGCGTGATGCGGCCGGAGTCGTCGCTGTCGATGCAGCCGAACGCGCTCGCCTCGCTGCGCGGCACCCGGATGCCGGCCACCGTCACGCCCGCGCCGGAATCGATATGGTGGCGCACCATCTGCTCCGGGTCCATGCGGTAGACGTGATCGGCGCCGAAAACCGCGATGTATTCCGGGTCCTCGTCGTAGATCAGGTTCAGCGACTGCAAGATCGCGTCCGCGCTGCCGGTGTACCAGCGCGGTCCCAACCGCTGCTGCGCGGGCACCGGGGTGATGTACTCGCCGGCGAAACCGGACAGCCGCCAAGTCTGCGAGATGTGCCGGTCGAGCGAGTGCGACTTGTACTGGGTGAGCACGCACAGCCGCAGGAAACCCGCGTTGACCAGATTGCTGAGGACGAAGTCGATGAGGCGGTAGGCGCCGCCGAACGGGACGGCGGGCTTGGCGCGATCGGCCGTGAGTGGAAAGAGTCGCTTGCCCTCGCCACCGGCGAGCACGATCCCGAGTACGTGCGGCTGGCTCCTCACACCTGCCAAACTACCGGGTGGACCGCCCGTGGGTGGCCGCCGCGGACCCGAACGTCTACTTTGAATCGGTGAGTTTCGGCACGGATGGCGGACGTTCGGCGGTGTATTCCGGCGAGCGGGACCGGCTGAGCGTCGCGATGCTGACCCGCGAATTCCCACCCGAGGTGTACGGCGGGGCGGGGGTGCACGTCACGCAGCTGACGGCGCATTTGCGTCACCTGTGCGAGGTGACCGTGCACTGCATGGGCGTCGAGCGTCCGGATGCCGTGGTCCATCAACCGGATCCGTCGCTGCACGGCGCCAACGCCGCGCTGCGGATGATGTCCGCCCAGCTGCGGATGGCCGACGCCGTGGGCGATGTCGACGTGGTCCACTCACACACCTGGTACAGCGGCTTGGCCGGTCATCTGGCCGCGACCCTCTACGGCGTCCCGCATGTGCTGACCGCGCATTCCCTGGAACCACGCAGGCCGTGGAAGGCCGAGCAGCTCGGCGGCGGCTACCGGCTCTCGTCCTGGTCGGAACGCAACGCCGTCGAGCACGCCGACGCCGTCATCGCGGTGAGCGAAGGTATGCGCCGCGACGTGCTCGACGCCTATCCCGCGGTCGACCCGGCCCGGGTTCACGTGGTGCACAACGGCATCGACGGGACCGTCTGGCATCCCGGCCCGGTGGCAGGCGACGAACCGTCGGTGCTCGCCGCACTCGGCGTGCGCACCGACCGTCCCATCGTCGCCTTCGTCGGCCGCATCACGCGCCAGAAGGGCGTCGGCCACCTGCTGGCCGCCGCCCGCGACTTCGATCCCGACATCCAGCTCGTGCTGTGCGCGGGCGCGCCGGACACGCCCGAGCTGGCGCAGGAGGTCACCGCGGCGGTCCACGAGTTGCGGCAGCGGCGCGGCAATGTGTTCTGGGTTCGCGAGATGCTGCCCGGCGAGCAGATCCGGCAGATTCTCGCCGCCTCGTCGTTGTTCGTGTGCCCGTCGGTGTACGAACCGCTGGGCATCGTCAACCTCGAGGCGATGGCCTGCGCGACCGCGGTGGTCGCCTCGGACGTGGGCGGCATCCCGGAGGTGGTCGACAGCCGCAACGGACGGCTGGTGCACTACGACGCGGGCGCCGCCGCGGACTACGAGCACGGGCTCGCCACCGCCGTGAACGAGGTGGCCGGTGATCCGGAGCTGGCGGCCCGGCTCGGAGCCGCGGGCCGGGAGCGCGCGATCTCCGAATTCGACTGGTCGCGCATCGCCGCGCGCACGGTCGCGGTCTACGACGAGATCAGGAAAGGCTGAGCCGGCCGCTCAGGCCGCGAGACGGTAGGTGCCGACGACGACCGACGCCGTCACCTCGACGGACTCCGGCAGCCGCACCGCACCCGCCGTGTGATGCGCGGACGGGCCCATGCCCACCACGTGCGCGACATCGGGTCCGGCCAATGTCATCGGATACTCGACCAGCGTCCGGTCGACCGGTTCGAAATGTCCGGCCATCGCGGCGTCGAGCCTGCGGTCCTTGTCCGGGTCGACCCGGACCATGCCCAGCGGCTCGATCAGCTCGCCCAGGTGACGTTCGGTGGGAGTCGCGACGACGAAGCAGCCGTCCGCGGCGAGCGCCCTGGCGATCTCGCCGGGGTTGCGCGGCGCGAAGACGGAGAGTACGCAGGCCAGCGCGCCGTCGCGGATCGGTAACCCGCGCCAGGCGTCGGCCAGCACCGCCGCGGCGCGCGGGTGGGCGCGCGCGCAGCGCCGAACGGCGGGTTTGGCCACGTCCAGCCCGATGCCGACAGCCGGGGGAGCGGCGTCGAGCGCCCGGGCGAGGTAGTAGCCGGTACCCGCGCCGATCTCCAGCACCGGGCCGTCCGTCCGGCGCGTGGTGACGGCGCGCGTCACCGCGTCGGCGATCGGCGCGAAGTGTCCTCCACTCTGGAAGGCGGCACGGGCGTCGAGCATGGCCGCGGTGTCCCCGGTCATCTTGGTCGAAGCGCCGGTCAGCAAACTGACGTAGCCCTGCCGGGCGACGTCGAAGCTGTGGCCGCGACCGCAGCGCAGTGCTCGATCCCGTGGTTCGAGCGCGAGTGGCGCGGCGTCCTGGTGCGCCCGAATGCATTCCGGGCAGGCCAGGACGCCGGCCACGTCGGCGAGGGCCGAGTGCTCAGCCGGGCCCACTCAGCTCGTGACGCTCTTCAGTTCGTCACCGAGCGCCGCTGCCTCGTCCGGCGTGAGTTCGACGACCAGACGCCCGCCACCCTCGAGTGGAACCCGCATGACGATTCCACGCCCTTCTTTGGTTGCCTCGAGGGGACCGTCCCCGGTGCGGGGCTTCATGGCCGCCATCCTCTGCTCCCTCCAGATCTGCGCGGTCTGCTGCGCACTTTCTTGGAACTCCAGTTGTCACCAACCAGTGAGCTCGCCGGCGTTTGGCGAGCTACACCCGTCCCATTCTTCCCTATCGCGGATGTGGACGGATAGCTGAGTTCAAAAAGTGACCGGTCGGCCCGTGCCGGGGCGGTCGTTGCCCACCCAGCAATCGGCCAGGTGGTCATCGACCATCCCGGTCGCCTGCATCAAGGCATACGCCGTGGTGGGTCCGACGAACCGGAATCCGCGTCGTTTCAATTCTTTTGCCAGCGCGATGGATTCGGGTGTGGTCGCGGGCACGTCGGCGCCGGAGCGTGGGCGCGGGCGCGGCGGTGGGGCGAACGACCAGAGCAACTCGTCCAAGCCGACGTCGAGGTCGCGGGCAACCCGGGCGTTGGCGACGGCCGCGTCGATCTTGCTGCGGTTGCGGACGATGCCCGCGTCGGCCATCAGCCGGGCGACGTCGTCGTCGCCGAACTCCGCGACGCGCTCGATGGCGAACCCCGCGAACGCCGCACGGAAGGCCGGGCGTTTGCGCAGGATGGTCAGCCAGGACAGGCCGGATTGAAACGCCTCCAGGCAGAGCCGCTCGAACAAGGCGTCGTCGCCGTGCAGTGGCTTGCCCCATTCGTGGTCGTGATAGTCCCGATAGAGCTGGGACTGCATCGGCCAAGCGCAGCGAACAAGCCCGTCATCGGCCGGGGCGCTCACTTCGACTCCGGCGCGATCGGCGTCTGCCACCGCGCGGCCTGCGCTTCGGCCAGTTGGTGCTGGAGCTCATCGATCCGCGCGGCCAGCCGGGTCAGCGCCCAGTCCACCTCCCCGGCTTTGTAGCCGCGCACCACCTGCTGGAAGCGCAACGCACGCACGTCCGCCCCGGTGATCCCGTCCACCGGCAGCACGGTGGCCGTCGTCCCCTCCGGCAGCGGCCCCAGCTCCTCCGACCGCCCGAACACCGCACTGGCGAGTAAGAACAGCACCGCGGCGACCAAGCCGACGATCAGCACGTACAACAGCATGGTGAGCATGAGACGAGCTTATTAGCTGGGTGATTTGCCAGCGCCTGCGGCGCGGGGTGTTCGCGGCCCCGTCTTGGCTCGCGTCCGAGCGACCGCCGCGTGCTCCGTCGTCGCCGACGCGGCG
>NZ_JBHVDM010000114.1:0-19393 GCF_042802775.1 Nocardia sp. NPDC057455
CCCCCGAAGGATCCCGCGCGTGACCTCCGACCTCGATCAGCCCGATGCCGACCGGCGCGAGCCGGCCAAGCCGTCCGCCGAGCCGGACGTGACCGCGACGAACGGCGCGGCCGCCTCCGCATCGGCCATCGACCAGGTCGCGGAGGCGATCGTGATCGACGCGGGTGAGCAGTTCGCCGCCGGGACCAAGCCCGCCGCCGAGGCCGTGGCATCGAGCCTGGTCGACGCGGGCGCTCACTTCGCAGCAGCCGCCGGGGCGACGGCGCAGGCCGCCACCGGCAAGGCCGACGAGGCAACCCCGGCCGAGAGCGAGGCTTCCGAGCCGGTCGAGCGCGCCGACAACCGGATCAGCGCCGCCGAGCGGGTGCACGACGGCGGCACCGCCGTCGAGACGATCGTGCACGTGCTGCGGCACGGCGAGGTACACAACCCGAACGGCATCCTCTACGGCCGCCTGCCCGGCTTCAGCCTCTCGGTCACGGGGCGCGCGCAGGCCGCCGCCGTCGCGCGGACCCTGGCCGATCACGACATCGCTTTGGTCATCGCCTCGCCGTTGCAGCGCGCCCAGGAGACCGCCGAGCCGATCGCCGCGCAGCACGACGTCATCGTGCGCACCGACGAGAATCTCATCGAGGCGGGCAACACCTTCGAGGGCCTGCGCGTGTCGGTCGGCGACGGTGCGCTGCGCAAGCCGCGGCACTGGTGGAAGCTGCGCGACCCGTTCACCCCGTCCTGGGGCGAGCCCTACCTACAGATCGCGCACCGCATGCTGGCGGCAGTGAACAAAGCCCGCGTCGAAGCGGCCGGGCGGGAGGCCGTGCTCGTCTCGCACCAGCTACCGGTGTGGACGCTGCGGCGGTTCCTGCAGGGGCAGCGGCTCTGGCACGACCCGCGCCAGCGGCAGTGCTCGCTCGCGTCGCTGACCTCGCTGGTCTACCACGGCGACACGCTCGTCGACATCGTCTACTCCGAGCCCGCGGGCGGCTCGGACCCGTCGGTGCACGGCGCATGACCCGCTCCACCGCGTTCCCTCTCCCGCCCTCGGTACGCACCGGGCGGGTGTTGCCGGTACTGCTCGCGTGCGTGGCGCTGATCGCCGCGCTCGCGGGGTGTTCGACCGGTTCGGACGCGGTGGCCTCGGGCGGCACCTTCGAATTCGTCTCGCCCGGCGGCAAGACCGACATTCGCTACGACCCGCCCGCCGCGCGCGGCACCATCGGCGAACTGGCCGGTCCGGACCTGATGACGGCGGGCAAAATCACCTCGGTCGAGGACTATGCGGGCAAGGTCGTCGTGCTCAACCTATGGGGCCAGTGGTGCGGTCCATGCCGCGCCGAGGCGCCCGCCCTGGAGCAGGTCTACGAGGCGACCAAGGACAAAGGCGTGGTCTTCCTCGGAATAAACGTCCGCGATCCGCAACAGGACAAGGCCCAGGATTTCGTGGTCGACAACAAGGTCGGCTACCCGTCCGTCTACGACCCGTCGATGCGCACGCTCTTGGCGCTCGGCGGGAATTTCCCTACCAGTGTCATCCCCACCACTCTGGTCCTCGACCGGCAACACCGGGTCGCCGCGGTCTTCCTGCGGTCCCTGCTGGCCGAGGATCTGCAGCCGGTCATCGAAAGTATCGCCGCGGAGGAATTACAGTGAATCGCGACCGCCGTACCCGCCACCTGCGTGCCTGCCGGCCACGGCAGGGCGCCCGACGCATCGGCGGAGGATGGGCCGTCGACGACCGGTGGGCGGGTATCGCCACCGTGCCGCGCAGCGTCGCAGCCGAGTCCCTGCTGGACTTCGCCGTGTTCGAGGCGGCCGAGGAGCCCACCGCCACCGAGCACAAGGTGTCGTTGCGCCGCGGCGCCGGTCGATCGTCAGAGGACACGCCGGAGGAATCGGTGTGACGCTCGCGCGCACCGGGCCGCGCACCGGGGAGGACCTGTGATGGTGCTCGCCGGAGTCGGCGATTCGTTCCAGCAGACGGCGGCCTCCGGGCCGCTGCTGCTGGCGCTCGGCGCGTGCTTGCTGGCCGGTCTCGTGTCGTTCGCCTCGCCGTGTGTGGTCCCCCTCGTGCCCGGCTACCTGTCCTATCTGGCCGGACTGGTCGGCGCCGAGGCACCGCCCGCGACTGTTGCGGAGGTCGCGGGCTCTCGCACCGGACCGACGGGGGCCGTCGCCACGGCCCAGTCGCTTCGCTCGGGGCGGATGCGGGTCGCGGGTGCGGCCGGCTTGTTCGTGGCCGGTTTCACCGTGGTCTTCGTGCTCGCCACCGCGACCGTGTTCGGCGTCATCCAGACCCTCAATGTGAACCGCGAACTGCTGCAACGCATCGGCGGTGTGCTGACGATCCTGATGGGCTTGGTCTTCATCGGCCTGGTCCCCGCGTTGCAGCGCGACACCCGGATGGAGCCGCGCAGGCTCACCAGCATCATGGGCGCGCCGCTGCTGGGCGGAGTGTTCGCGCTGGGCTGGACACCGTGCCTCGGCCCGACGCTTTCCGGCGTCATGGCGGTGGCCGCGGGCACCGACGGGACGACGGCGGCGCGCGGGGTCGCGCTGATCGTCGCCTACTGTCTCGGGCTCGGTCTTCCGTTCGTCGTGCTGGCCTTCGGTTCGGCGAGCGCGTTGCGCGGGGTGGGCTGGCTGCGCCGCAATTCCCGCACCATTCAGATCATCGGGGGCATGTTGCTCGTCGCGGTCGGCGCCGCGCTGGTCACCGGAGCGTGGGACCAGTTCGTCGCCTGGGTGCGCGACGCGTTCGTCTCCGAGGTGACCTTGCCGATATGACCGTGACCGACCAGCCGACGATGGAGAGCACCGAACGTCCGCCGCGCCGATCCATGGCCGGACGGGCCCGGGCGTTCCTGCGCAATACCTGGCGCGGGCTCACCAGCATGCGCACCGCCTTGGTGCTGCTGTTCCTGCTCGCCCTGGCCGCGATTCCCGGCGCGTTGCTGCCGCAGCGCAACCTCAACGAGCAGAAGGTCGACCAGTACATCGCCGACCGGCCCACCCTCGGCCCCTGGATGGACCGCTTCGAGCTGTTCGACGTGTTCTCCAGCTTCTGGTTCACCGCCGTCTACGTGCTGCTGTTCATCTCCCTGGTCGGTTGCATCCTGCCGCGCACGCTCGACCACTACCGCGCGCTGCGCACACCGCCGGTGCGGGCGCCGCGCAACCTGACCAGGCTGCCGCACCACTACTCGGGCTCGGCCGAGCGATCGCCCCGGGAACTGCTCGACCACGCCCGCGCCCAGTTGCGCGGCTGGCGCACCGAGGTCCGCCCCGGCCCCCGCGAGGGCGAACTGGCGCTGTCGGCGGAGAAGGGCTACACCCGCGAACTCGGCAACCTGGTGTTCCATCTGGCGCTGGTCGGGCTGCTGATCGCCATCGCGGTGGGCAAGCTGTTCGGCTACGAGGGCAGCGTCATCGTGCTGGCGAACAACGGTCCCGGCTTCTGCACCACCTCGCCCGCGGTGTTCGACTCGTTCAAGGCGGGCAACGTCAACGACGGCACGGGGATGACTCCGATCTGCGTCCGGGTGAAGGATTTCCAGGCCGACTACCTGACCAACGGTCAGGCGGAGATGTTCACCGCGAACCTCGCCTACCAGGCCGGCGACGACCTGCGGACGAACACTTGGCGGGATACCCGGGTGCAGGTCAACCATCCCTTGCGCGTCGCGGGCGACCGGCTCTACCTGCAGGGCCACGGCTACGCGCCGACCTTCACGGTGACCTTCCCCAACGGCCGGACCCGCACCGAGTCCATCCAGTGGCGTCCCGACGACGCCTCGACGTTCCTGTCCAGCGGTGTGCTGCGAATCGACCCGCCCGGTGGCATGTACGCCACCGACGAGGAGCGCCGCAAGAACCAGATCGCGATCGAAGGGTTGTTCGCGCCCACGGCGATGTTCCACGGGTCGTTGCTGACCTCCGCGTTCCCCGCGATGAACGATCCAGCCGTCGCGGTCGACATCTATCGCGGTGACACCGGGTTGGACACCGGGAAGCCGCAGTCGCTGTTCGCCCTGGACCCCGAGCAGGTCAAGCAGGGCAGGCTGGCCAAAGAGGCCAGGGTCAATCTCCGTCCCGGCGAGTCGACCACACTGCCGAACGGCACCAAGGTCACCTTCGACGGCGCGCAGGAGTTCGTCAATCTGCAGGTCTCGCACGATCCCGCGCAGAAGTGGGTGCTGGTGAGCGCGCTGTTCATGATGGCGGGCCTGTTGGTCTCGCTGCTGATCAAGCGCAGGCGTATCTGGGTGCGGGTCTATCCGGCCGAGGACACAGCCGGTACCGTTGACCAACGACGCACTGTAGTAGAGATGGGCGGGCTGGCCAGGACCGACCAGGCGGGCTGGGGCGGCGAATTCGACCGGTTGCGCGCCCGCCTGCTCGACGAGCACGCCGAGACCACGGGAGAGTGACCATGCCGATCGACGAAACCATCGCCAGGTACAGCGATCTCGCGTTCAAGACGGCGATCGTGGTGTACGCGCTGGTGCTGGTGCTGCTGATCTGGCAGTACGCGACGGCGCGCAGCCGCCAGGTCAGCGAACGCGAGTTGGTGACCGTGGGCGGCGGAGCGACACCGCAGGGACCAGGCCGGGTCGTCGAGCCCGCGCGGCTGTCGCTGTCGGAACGGCTCGGCAACATGGCGTTCTCGGTGCTGATGGTCGCCATCGCGCTGCACGTGGGCGCGATCGTGTTGCGCGGCTTCGCGACCCACCGCTTCCCGCTGGGCAACATGTACGAGTTCGTCACCATGGCGACGGCCGCCGCCGTGCTGGTCGGGGTGGTGTTGCTGCGCGAGCAGCGCTACCGCGCGATGTGGGCGTTCCTGCTGGTCCCCGTGCTGGTACTGCTGTTCCTGGCGGGCACGGTGCTCTACGCCGACGCCGCACCCGTGGTGCCCGCGTTGAAGTCGTTCTGGCTGCCGG
Organism: Nocardia sp. NPDC057455; assembly: GCF_042802775.1. Lineage (NCBI taxonomy): Bacteria > Bacillati > Actinomycetota > Actinomycetes > Mycobacteriales > Nocardiaceae > Nocardia > Nocardia sp. NPDC057455. The sequence goes on from NZ_JBHVDM010000114.1 coordinate 4,941, forward strand.
TGCACGTCACCATCGTCAGCGTCGGCAGCGGTGTGTTCCTGTTCGCGGGCGTGGCGAGCATGCTCTTCCTCTACCGTCTGCGCCAGCCGGAGGGCGAGGAGTCGAGCAACGTCCTCGGCGTCATCGCGCGTCGCCTGCCCGACGCCCGCACCCTGGATCGCTTGGCCTACAAGGCCACCATCATCGGTTTCCCACTGTTCGGTGCCGGCGTCATCCTGGGCGCCATTTGGGCCGAGGCCGCCTGGGGCCGCTTCTGGGGCTGGGACCCGAAGGAAACCTGCTCCTTCATCGCCTGGGTCCTCTACGCCGCCTACCTGCACGCCCGCGCCACCTCCGGCTGGCGTGACACCAAGGCCGCCTGGATCAACATCGCCGCCTTCGTCGCGATGCTGTTCAACCTGTTCATCATCAACATGGTGATCAGCGGGTTGCACTCGTACGCGGGGCTGAACTGAGGCGCCGTAGCCACACCACCCCGGTAGGCAGTACTGCTGGGCCGCCGAAGCGTCGACGCGGCCCCGCCAGTGCGCGGGGCCACATCTCGGTACCGGAATCGATCACAGGATCCCCGGGCCGACGAGCCGGGAGTGAGGTCGGTGTGGGCCCGAGTCGAGATTGGTCTGGCCGCCGGGAGTCAGGTTGGTTTGGCCGCCTGGGGTGAGGTTGGTTTGGCCGCCGGGGGTCAGATTGGTTTGTGGGCCGCACACCAGGTTGGGCCAGGTACAGGTCGGTAGGTTGGGGTCTTGGCCGGCTTGGGCGACGCCGGCTGTCACCAGGCCCACGCCCAGCAGGGCGGGTGCGGCGGCGATCGCTAGAGCGCGGGCGAAGCGGCGGGGGCGGGGGGTCGAGCGGTGGTTCGTCGTCATATGTGGTGCTCCTTCATGTGTTCGTGTCGCGGGGCGGTCCCACAGCGCGTACGCGGTAGCGCCGAGTCGCCGAAACTCTGATGTGGCCCCGCCGCTGCGCGGGGCCACACGCATGCACTGTGTCAGTCACAGGAACGCCGGGGTGTTGGGCTGGGGGCGAGGTCGGTGGAGGCGCCCGGGGTGAGGTTGGTCTGGCCGCCGGGGGTGAGGTTGGTTTGGCCGCCGGGGGTGAGGTTGGTTTGGCCGCCGGGGGTCAGATTGGTTTGTGGGCCGCACACCAGGTTGGGCCAGGTACAGGTCGGTAGGTTGGGGTCTTGGCCGGCTTGGGCGACGCCGGCTGTCACCAGGCCCACGCCCAGCAGGGCGGGTGCGGCGGCGATCGCTAGAGCGCGGGCGAAACGGCGGGGGCGGCGGGTCGAGCGGTGGTTCGTCGTCATATGTGGTGCTCCTTCATGTGTTCGTATCGCGGGGCGGTCCCGTTGTCGTGATGACGCTGTCCAGCCTCATCGACACCGGAACGCGCCGAAAGGACACCAAGGGTGCACGCCGATGCACCCCTTGCGGTAGGTCGATTCCCCCAAGGTGGGCTCGGCTCCGGGCACCCGGCGCACGGATCCATCGACGATCCGCGAGAGTCGATAAAGCGTCCCCAGCAGGTTCGATCAGGGAGCCGCCTTCGGAGGGGGACCAGAATCGGTCACGGTGGTATGGCCAGACAATCAGGCGGCGATAGCGCTGTACGACCGAGCCGGTTTCGCGGTCGAAGGCGTACTGCGCAGGGATACCGGTGGAACGGCGAGTTGTGGAACGCGGCGCTCATGGGTCTGTCACTGAACGCGGCAGCCTGGGGAACGCTCATCCCAGGCGCTATATCGCGGAGTAGCAGGGTTTTTATCTATGCGTACGTGCCAAATGTGGAGGAAAACGTTTTCAGACTTTGGCCGAATTGTGCGAACCGTATCTTCGATCTGCGATGCGAGCGAATTGCGCAGAGCTCGAGTCGGCCACACGCGAAAAACCAACTGCGGTAATCCGATAACGCTCTAGTCCTACATCTTACGAGACATGAGACTTCGCATGTCTGTTAATGGTGCCGCCCGCAGGCCACGCCGAGGGATGGCAGCGTGAGTGACGGCCTCGGAGGCGCTCCTAGAGCCGCGTCACGCAGACGACGAAATGGCGTTGCTGGTAGACGATTCCGCTGTCGGCCGAGCCGCAGGCGTTGACGTCGACGGTGTTCTGCTTGATGTCGATCACCCGGACCGCGCCGGGGGCGGGGGCCGCGCAGTCCAGCCGTTTGGGGCTGCCGGGGGTGAGTTCCATGCAGCCGCCGACCACCCAGTCGATGTCCAGGCACAGCGCGGCCTGTGCCGCCCCGTGCAGGGTTTCGCTGTAGGTGTGGTCGGCGTCGGTGGGACACGCGGCGTTCGCGGGCGCCTTCTCGATGACCTTGTAGACGGAGTTGGAGCCGCCACAAGCGGTTTTGTCGATCCCGCCCGCGCCGCCGAGTTGCACGCAGTCGCCGATGTTCACCTGCACGCTGGTGGCGCTCTTGTTCGACGCACCGCGCATCGCCGACGTGGTCGGCAGCGCCTCGGTGGTAGTGGGCAGCGGCTCTTCGGTGGTCGGCGCGGGGGCCGATGTGGTTGGTGCGGTGGCTGTCTGGGCGGCTGCGGCCGGCTCCTCGGCGGGCCCTGACATCGATAGCGCGGCGACGACCACAAGGGTGGCCGCCAGTCCGGTCCCGACCATGAAGGCGGCCAGGGTGATACCGGCGCGGACACGTTGGCGCGACACGTACGTCCTCCAGAGCTCGAACCCTTCGACCCACCTAGCGACCCGAAGTTGTGAATCTTGCGGATTGAAGACCACGCCATGCTTACACTACCCGGCACGTCCGCGTCGAGTTTTGCCTCCCATGCACAGCGATCCGCCCTCGGAATTCGCCCGCGTGTTCGCATCCGAGGCCGAAGTGATCACAATCGGATAACGAACCGCTGGATCACGTGTGCCGGCCGCCAGGTCTGGAAACAAGTCACGGGCGCTGTACAGTCACACGCCATCCGGCCTCCGGAGCCGGGTGTCTCGGTGAGAAGGAATTCCAAATGAAGTTCGGCACTATTGCCGCCATTACGCTCGGTGCGGTTGCCGCAGTGGGCATCACAGCGGGGGCCGCGAACGCGAAACCCGTAGAACCGGATCGAGAGATCACGACAGCAGGTGTCGAACAGGGGGTGGATTACCGCACCACGGTTTCGCGCGAGACCGGGGCGATCAGCACTGCCGTCGAGCACGGCACCTTCGCGGTGGTCGACGACGGCACCAAGATCGAGCTGACCTCCGATACCGGAGCCGTGGTCGCCGAAGTGCCGCTGACCTTCCAGGTTTCCGGCAGCAAGCTCTCGGTCGCGCACGAAATCTCCGACAACGGACGGCGTCTCGCGCTCACCCCGAAGGCGGACGCCAAGGAGATCGGCGAGATGCAGCCGATCAGCTCGATGAACCGGCTCATCGCCGAACTGAACCAGAATGTCGTCGGCGTGGTCGGCGGCGCGCTGCTCGGCGGACTGCTCGGGGCACTGATCGGCCTGGGCTTCTTCAGCATCATCACCGGCCCGATCGGCTTGGTCGTCGGCGCGATCGCGGGCGGAGCCATCCAGGGCGGGCAGCCGTTCATGGACGCGTTGATGGCGGTCGTCAACGGCGAACCCTGATCGGTCCCCGCGGATCGAGTGCGGCAGGCGCACCGCAGCGCGCCTGCCGCACCCCGACCGGGTTGTCGATCGCCGTGGTGTCCGACGGGGGAGAGGGAGTTCTCCCGGCGGAACAGCCGCGGCCGAACATGGGGCAACGAGAACGCGCGAACGCCGGATACCGCTGGACGAGTGCTATCGCGCGGGTACTGCGAATGATCAGCGCTCGGCGGAACCGGACTCGCCGTCGCGGTGCTGGCGAGATAGTCGCCAGAGGAACTCCGGGTCGTCGTCGGGTCCGATGACGCGCTTGCGCTGTGGTGAACGCGTCTGCGGGGCAGTGGGTCCAGTCCGCTCGGGGCCGAACGCCTTCCAGCACAACACCGCTATTGCCACCACCGCGATGAGTGCCAACAGGTACGTCACGTCGCTCACCTCCTGGTTACGAGGGTAGCCGCGGACGTGACTTCCGCACACCACAGACGTAGAAAATGTCTGCGGGCGAGCGCGGACCCGAGCACGACGGGCCCGCGTGCCCTGCGATCAGCGTACTGAGGTCGCCTCGGTGGTCAGCGACTTGAGCAGCTGGAGTACTTCCGATTCGCGAAACCGGCGATGTCCGCCCGGTGTGCGCAGCGACCCGAGGCGCCCGGCGTGGGCCCAGCGCGTCACGGTCTTGGGGTCGACGTGGAACAGGGCAGCAACCTGGCCCGGAGTCAGCAGGGTGTCCTGGCCGCCGACGGTGATCGCAGTCATAGCAAACCTCTCCGTTCTCGACAGTTCCCTCATCAGATGGCGCCATCGTCGCACTGAAACCCCTAGGTACTCGAACCACCTACAGTTGGTAAAGGGGAGGTAATGGACAAATCGGATGCGCGCCCCACCCCCGGCCATTGGACGTGCACCGGGGGCCGGCAACAGCTTCGCATAGGCTGAGGGATGTGCGTGACGCAACTCCACCAAAAGGTGCTTCCGGACAGCAAACGGCTGGCGCTGGTCGTCGGCTGGCCCGAAATCTGGCCCTCTACACCGTCGCGAGGTTGGGTCTCGTGGTGGTGCTCACCGCCGTGATCGTGCTGGGCGCGCGACTGGTGTCGGTGGACATTCCGTTGGTGGTCGCGGCTCTGTTCGCGCTCATCATCGCGATGCCGCTGTCGTTGACCCTGTTCAAGCGGCTGCGGGTCAAGGTCAACGAGGACATCGCCGTGGTCGACGAGCGCAGGCGCCGCGACAAGGCCGAGCTACGGGCGCGGTTGCGCGGGGACGAGCCGCCGAGCCCGCCGGAGTCGGGAACGTCTTCGTGAGGTCCTGTGATCACACCGCACCGCGCGACTGGGTCGACAACGCGGTGCGGTTGATCGACGCCGACTCCCAGCGCAGCGCGGATACCCATTTGCTGCGCTACCCGCTGCCCGCCGGGTGGAATGTCCAGCTCTACCTGAAAGACGAGTCCACCCACATCACCGGCAGCCTCAAGCACCGCCTGGCCCGCTCGCTGTTCCTGTACGCCATCTGCAACGGCTGGGTCACCGAGGGGACGACCGTGGTGGAGGCTTCCTCCGGTTCGACCGCGGTCAGCGAGGCCTACTTCGCAAAGCTGCTCGGCTTGGATTTCGTGGCGGTGATGCCCGCGAGCACCTCCCCGCAGAAGATCGCGTTGATCGAAGCGCAGGGCGGCCGCTGCCATTTCGTGCGGCGCCCGCCGGACATGTACACCGAGGCGGCGCGGCTGGCGGCCGAATGCGGCGGGCACTACATGGACCAGTTCACTCACGCCGAGCGCGCCACCGACTGGCGCGGCAACAACAACATCGCCGAGTCGATCTTCCAGCAGATGGCGTTGGAGGCCAATCCGGTGCCGGCATGGATCGTGGTCGGCGCGGGCACGGGCGGCACCAGCGCCACGATCGGCCGCTACATCCGATACCGCAGGCACGCGACGAAGCTCGCCGTGGTCGATCCGGAGAACTCGGCTTTCTACGGCGGTTACGAGACTGGGGACGCGGGTTACCAGACCGGAATGCCCTCCCGGATCGAAGGTATCGGCCGTCCGCGGGTGGAGCCCTCGTTCGTGGGCCAAGTGGTGGACCGCATGTTCGAGGTGCCCGACGCGGCGTCCATCGCGGCGGCCAGGTTCGCGGGCGCGCGGCTCGGCCGCCGGGTCGGTGGATCGACCGGGACCAACCTGTGGGGTGTGTTCGCCCTGATCGCCGAGATGCTCGCCGAAGGGCGCGGCGGCAGCGTCGTCACTCTGCTGTGTGACGGCGGAGATCGTTATGCCGGTACGTATTTCGACGATGCGTGGGTCGCTTCCCAGGGGCTGGATCTCGCGGAGCCCACCGCGGTCCTGGAGAAGTTCGTGGCGACCGGGACCTGGGACGCCTGATCGGTTCGCACCTCGCGTGAGCGCGAGGTTTCCTTGTTCGCCGATGGCGGAATCGGGCACTGTCGTGCCGCCGTTCGTCAATTTTTGTTGACACCGCGCGTGCACGTCAATAAAAATTGACGCCATGACAGAAGCAACCACTCTGGCGGCCGCCGCGGGCAGCCCCGATCCCAAGGTCGGGCTGCGCGCGGTGCTCGCGCTACGCAGGCTGCTCGAACGTCTCGAAGCGATCCAGGTGGCCAACGCCCGTGCCCAGGGCTGGTCCTGGCAGGCGATCGCGGAAGCGCTCGAGGTGAGCAAGCAGGCGGTCCACCAGAAATACAACCGGAAAGGCAGGAGCCGCTGATGTTCGAACGGTTCAGCAGGTCGGCGCGCACGGCGATCGTCACCGCCCAGGAGGACGCGCGCGAACTCCGCGCGTCGAATATCGAGGTGGAGCACGTGTTGCTCGGATTGCTCGGCCAGGCCGAGCCGGAGTTGACGGCGTTGCTCGCCGAGACGGGACTCACTCGCGACGGCGTGCGCCGCACGCTGGCCGAGCAGGGCAATGGGGTTCCCCTCGGCCCGCAGGACGCCGAGGCACTGCGATCCATCGGGATCGATCTGGACGCCGTCCGGGAGTCACTGGAAGCGCATTTCGGCGAGGACGCGCTCGACCGCGCCGCGCCGGACCCGCGACGTGGGCCGTTCCCGTGGGGCCGCGGCGGCTACTACGGGCACATTCCGTTCACCCGCGAAGCGAAGAAAGTGCTCGAGCTCTCCCTACGGGAGGCGCTCGGCCGCAAGGACAAGACCATCGAATCCGGGCACATGCTGCTCGGCATCCTGCGTGCCCCCAACCAGACGACGGTGCGACTGTTCGGCGGAGCCACCGTGATCCAGCAGTTGCGCCCGAAAGTGCATGCCCTGCTCGACCGTGCGGCATGAGCCAGCGGACATGCGCCGGTGCAGTTCGTGTCTTCCAGCGGCGCATGTCCGTACCCGACGCCTAGCATTGGGCCATGCAGCTCGTGATTCGGTTGATCATCAACGCGGTGGCCATCTGGCTGGCCGCCTTCTGGGTCGACAAGATCGACATCCTCGCTCCCGAAGGCGGCAACGGTGCCAAGATCGCGGTCGTCATCGCGGTGGCCGCCGTGTTCACGGTGGTGAACGCGCTGGTCAAGCCGATCGTGAAAATGCTGTCACTACCGCTGGTGATCGTGACGCTCGGCCTGTTCCTGCTTCTGATCAACGCGTTCATGCTGTGGCTGACCGCCGAGATCACCGAAGCGTTCACCGATTACGGCCTGCGCGTCGAGGGTTTCTGGGCCGCGCTGTTGGGCGGCATCATCGTCTCGATCGTGAACTGGGTGCTCGGCATCCTGGTTCCGGACGAGGACTAGTTCGCCACGCCGCTGGTGCGCAACCGGTCACCGGGCCCGCGCGGTCGCGTCGATCGGCAACCGGGCTAGCCCAGTCCGACCGCCAGTGCGGTGACCGCCGACCAGACCAGCAGGGCCAGTCCGGAATCCCGCAGCGCGGGAATCAGTTCCAGGCCGCCCTTGCCGCCGCGCACCGGCGCGTTGGCGCGCACCGCCAGCGGTATCGCGATCAACCCGGCCAGCGCCCACGGCGTGCGGACGACCAGCGCCAACGTCGCGAGGAACGGCACTGTGAGCAGGGCGAGGTGCAGCGTGCGGGTGCGCGGATCGCCGAGTTTGACCGCGAGCGTGACCTTCCCGGACTCGGTGTCGGTGGGGATGTCGCGCAGGTTGTTCGCGACGAGCACGGCACTGGAGAACGCGCCCACCGCGACCGCGAGCAGCGCGCCCACCCAATCGATCCGGTCCGCCTGCACGAACTGGGTGCCGAGCACCGCGACCAAGCCGAAGAAGACGAACACCGCCACTTCGCCGAATCCGCTGTAGCCGTAAGGGTTGCTGCCACCGGTGTAATACCAGGCCCCGGCCAGGCAGGCGGCGCCGATGAGCAGCAGCCACCACGCGCTGGTGAGCACCAGCACCAGACCGAACACGGCGCCGATGACGAGGCTGACGATCGCGGCGGTCTTCACCGCCGCGGGCGAGGCCAGTTTCTGCCCGACCAGGCGCAACGGACCGACCCGGACGTCGTCGGTGCCGCGGATGCCGTCGGAGTAGTCGTTGGCGTAGTTCACGCCGATGATCAGCGCGAGCGAGACGAGCAGCGCGAGGATCGCCTTCCACCACACCGCACCGTCGACGGACGCGGCGGCACCGGTTCCGGCGAGCACCGGGGCGATCGCGTTCGGTAGGGTGCGGGGTCGTGCGCCCTCGATCCATTGCGCTGCAGTAGCCATGTCCGCAGCATAATGGGCGCATTCGGACGCAGTCCGTCCTCAGTTCGCGCACGACCGGAGCGAAGGCGCAGGCACCGCCTGGTGCGGGCGGGACGATCAGGCCGTTTCGGTCATCGCCGCCTGCTGCAACCGTGCGAGCCCCTTCTCGAAGTCCCGCCCGACGAACTTGTCCATCGGGATGAACTTGCCGATGACGCCCATCAAGCCGGTCTGCCTGCCGGTCATCCGCCAGGTCACTTCCGTGCCGGTCTCGACCGGGTCCAGAGTGAAGGTCACCATGTTGGTGGCCTTCATCGGCTTCAGGAATTCCAGGCGCACCCCGATCTCGCGGTCGGCGCTGCCGATGATCTCCATGCTGCCTGCCCCCGCCTTGCGGTTGCCGCTCCAGGCATAGCGCGCGCCGATCCCGGAATCCGCACCGGAATAACTGCGCTGGAGCTGCGGGTCGAGGTCCTCCCACGGCGACCACTCGACCCACTTGTGGAAATCGTTGATCAGCCCGTGCACACGCGCGGGTTCGGCCGTGACCACGGCCGATCGGACCACCTCGAACTCAGCCATGGGGGTCAGACTATGCCACCGACCGCTCACAGTCGCGGCAAAAAAATCGTGTCGGCCCCGTCCGGTCTGCTCGCCTACGATAACCGCGGGATGTTTCCGGAGCGCAGCGGCCCGCACGGCCACAGTGGAGCAGTGGCGACGCCCGCAGGCGAATCGGTCGTGGTGGCCCTGCTGGGCGAGGTCGCGCTGCGCCGTGGCGGCCTGCTGACGCCGCTGCCCGGTGCGCGCTCCCGGCTGCTGCTCACCGCCCTCGCACTGCGACCCGGGCGCAGCCGTGGTGCGCGAGCGCTGATCGAGGAGGTGTGGGGCGAACAGCCGCCGCGGTCGCCGATGAACGCGCTGCACACCCAGGTCTCCCGGCTGCGGTCGGCGCTGCCGGAGGGCGCGCTGGACATCGGCCCGGCGGGCTACCGGTTGACGCTCGGCGCCGACCAGGTCGATCTGTCCTCGGTGGGCGAGCGCGTCACACGGGCACGCAAGCTGCACGCCGCGGGTGACCTTCCCGGATGTCTGGCGGAGATCGCGGCCGCGCGGGCGCTGTGGCGCGGGGACCCGGGCGCCGATCTGCCGCCGGGCGACCTCGCCGACGAGCTGCGCGCCGCGGCCGGGCGGCGTCGCGCCGAACTCGACGAACTCGAACTCGCCGCACGTGAAGTCGGCGGCGACACCGACGGCGCATTGAGCCTGGCTCGGCTGCGCACCGCCGCCGACCCGTTGGACGAGCCCGCGCAGCTGACCTTGATGCGTTTGCTCGCCGCGGCCGGGCGGGGCAACGAAGCGCTGGAATCGTTCGCGGTCTTCCGCTCCCGATTGGCCGACCAGCTCGGCGCCGATCCGGGACCGGCACTTTCCGCGGCGCACACGGCGATCCTGCGCGGGGAACCGATCGGGCCCACGGTACCGCCCCGACCCGGTGCGAACGGTCTTCCGGCACAGGTGGCGGACGCGGGTCTGCGGAGCGGTTTCGCGGCCGCCGTGCCCTCGGCCGAGGACGCCGTGTCCTCGGGAGCCCAGCCCGCCGCGATGGGTCTGCGCGCCGCGCCGAACGCGCTGCTCGGCCGGACGGACGATCTGGCCGCTCTCAGCGGCCTGCTGCACGCCTCCCGGGTGGTGACCGTGCTCGGCCCGGGCGGCGCGGGCAAGACCAGGGTCGCCAACGAGCTGGGGGCGCGGGTCGCGCGCAGCCGGCCGGTGGCGTTGGTGGAGCTGGCCTCGGTCCGGGCTGAAGGAGGCGACGCCAGGGTCGAGATCGAGGCGGCGATCGCCGCGGTGCTAGGGCTCAGCGAGGTCACCTTCGACACGGCGACGCTGCGCTCCGGGCAGACGATCGATCTGCGCAGGCGGTTACGGGACGCGGTGTCGTCGCGCTCGATGCTGCTGATCCTGGACAACTGCGAGCACCTGATCGACGCGGTCGCCGTGGTGGTCGCCGACCTGATCGGTGTCGCGCCCCGCCTGACCGTGCTCACCACGAGCCGATCGCCACTGACGATCACCGCGGAAACCGTATATCCGTTGCCGCCGCTGACCATCGATCCGGCAGGTTCGCCCGCCACCGAGCTGTTCGCCGCCCGAGCCAGGGCCGTGCGCCCCGCGGTCCGGCTGGACCCGGAGATCGTCGCCCAGCTCTGCCACACGCTCGACGGGCTTCCGCTGGCCATCGAGCTGGCCGCCGCGCGAGTCCGGGCGATGAGCGTCGAGGAGATCAACGAGCGATTGGCCGATCGGTTCGCACTGCTGCGCCACGGCGACCGCAGTTCACCCGCACGGCACCGCACGTTGCACGCGGTGATCGACTGGAGCTGGAACCTGCTCGACACCGAACAGCAAGCGACATTGTGCCGGTTGTGCCGATTCCCGGCCGGGTTCACGCTGTCCGCCGCCGAAGCGGTCGCGGGTGGCGCCGACGTCACCGATGTGGCCGCGGCCATCGATGGTCTGGTCAACCAATCGCTGCTCACCGTCCTGGACGACGAGCTGCTCGGCACCCGCTATCGCATGCTGGAGACGGTGCGGGAATTCGGTGAAGAGCAGCTGGCCGCCACGGCGGGGGAGCCGGACGCGGTCGACACCCGGATGATGCGGTGGGCGAAGGACTACGCCGATGACGCGGCGAGCCGGTATATGACCGGCGATCAGGTTCACCTCGCCCTCTCCGTGGCGGCGGAACTGGACAACCTGCTCGCCGCGCTGCGTTGTGGCATCGAACGACGGGACGCCGCAACGGCCTACACGGTGTTCCCGGTCATCGCCACGCTGTGGGTGATCCGTGGATCGCATATGGAAGTGATCGCCTGGGCCCAGCGGGTCATCGAATTGGAGCCGGTCGACTTCGGCCCGGAAGGTCCGCGTCCGGACCTCGTGCTCGTCACCTACCAGATGACGTTCCTGCATCTCGCTTATACCAACGGCACCGCCAGGGAGATCGCCGCACTGCGCAGGCGCGTGCGCCGATTGCTCCGTCAAGCCGTCGAACTCACCGAGAACAACCGATTCGTCGGCCGGGTCGTGCTCACCAGGGCCGACGGACGCGGCCTCGGCAGGCTGCTCGCCGAGGCGGCGCGTTCGGCCGATCCGGAGACCAGGGCCGCGGCGCTGTTGTTACGGGCGAACATTCGGGAGAACCTGGGTGACGTGCGCGGCTCCACCGTCGACGCGACCAAGGCGCTGGAGATCCTCGGACACGAGAACGTCTGGAGCGTGTCCATGGTGTGCAGGCACCTCGGGCAGGTCTGTGGACAGATCGCCCAGTACGGCGAGTCGGTGACCTATTACCGCCGCGCGCTCGACTTGCTGCAGCGGCTCGGCGCCTACGAGGACACCGTGGAGATCCGCAGCCTGCTGGTGGCTTCGCTGGTAGGCGTCGGAGAGCTGGAGCAGGCCCAGCGGGAACTCGACCTCGCGTTGGGCACGCCGGATCTGGACAGCTCGTCGCTCGGACTGAATCGGCTGCTGTCCACCGTGATGCAGAGTTCGGCAGAGGTGGCGTTCGCGACGGGTGACACCGCAGACGGTATCGCGCGCTACGACCGTGCGCTGGAGCTGTTCGGCTGGCCGGACCACGCGCTCGGCCCCGGGCCCGGCGCCCTGATGCTGGCCGCGGCAGCGCTCGCCGCGCGGGTACTCCACGGCGCCGCGGGCACGGGCGCGGTTCTGGCCGCACAGCTGGCCGAGCTCACCGTGCCGATGATGAGCCAGTACCGGGACCTGCCGCAGATCGGCGGTGTCGCCTGCGCGATCGGGTCGTATCTCATCGCCGTCGACCGTGAGGTCACCCTGGGTCTGGACCTGCTGATTTTGGCGCCGAAGGTTTTCTGCCGCCAGGATTTCCCCTCCATGCGCTGGCAACGGCACCTGGACGCGGCGACCGCGAAGCTCGGCGCCGACCGTGTCGCGCAAGCCCGCCGCCGCCTCGGCCGGCTACGCCGGAACGAATCCGCCGACCGCATCATGCGGATGCTGCAAAGCCTGAGCACCGCCCACTGACGATCGCTCAGGCCATCGTTCTTCGCACATGCTCTTGGCGCGGGCGAACTCGGGTTGTTGTGCCACATACGGCGAAAGCAGGCCGGGTAACCGTCGTTACCCGGCCTGCTCGTGTGTGGAGAACGCTCACGCCCGTCGCATGTATGCCTTGACCGTGAGCGGGGCGAAGATCGCGATGACGGCCAGCGCGCCGATCAACGACCAGGCCAGGTCGCCGCCGAAGCCGGCGCCGTTCATCAACCCGCGGCACGCGTTCACCATGTAGTACACCGGATTCACGTGATTGAGTCCCTGCATCCAACCCGGCATCGTGCTCACCATGGCGAAGGCGCCGGACATGAAGGTCAGCGGGAACATGATCATCATCGAGATGCCCTGCACGCCCGCCGCGCTCTTGCCGGTGACCCCGACCAGCGCCCAGATCCAGCTGATCGCGAACGAGCAGACCACGATGACCAGGCCCGCGGCGACCACCCCGAGCACACCGCCCTCCGGGCGGTAACCGATGGCTACGCCGACGACGATGGTGAGCACGGTCGCGATGACGTAGCGCACCATGTCGGCCAGCAGCGCGCCCGCCAGTGCCGAGATGCGGGCGATGGGCAGGGATTTGAACCGGTCGAAGACACCCTTGTCCATGTCCTCGCGCAACTGCGTGCCGGTGACGACCGAGGTGAGCACCACAGTCTGCACCAGGATGCCGGGGATCAGGACCGGCAGATAGTCGTGCACGCTGCCGCCGATCGCACCGCCGAAGATGTAGGCGAACAGGGCGGTGAACAGGATCGGCTGGATCGTCACGTCGAACAGTTGCTCGGGCTTGTGCTTGATCTTCAGCAGGCCGCGGTAGGCCATGGTGAACGAATTCGCCACCGCCTGGCCGAGCGGAACGTGGTTGCTGACGTCGGGGATCTTCGCAGGCGCGGCGTGGCGCGCCTCGGTCGCGGTGATGGTGGTCATGCTGGGTTCCTTCTCGGCATGCGCGGGCGCTTCGTGGTCACGCAGGCTGCCGCCCGCGGGCCGGGCGCTCATGCCGCGCTCTTGTCGGACTCGTCGGTGGTGTCTTCGGCGGGGTGGCCGGTGATGGTGAGGAAGACCTCGTCCAGGCTCGGCTTGGTCACGGTGATCTCGTCGACGCCGATCTCCCGCTCCCGCAGGCGGATCAGCAGATCGGCGGTGACGCCCGCGTCGGCCAACGGCGCGGTGAGCCGCCCGGCCTCCGGGGTGATCTGCGCATCGACGCCGAGGAAATCGCCGATGATGCGGCGCGCCTCGTCGAGCCTGCCGCGATCGACCAGGGTCAGGTGCAGGCTGGAGCCACCCACGGAAGCCTTCAGTTCGTCGGCCGTGCCGTCGGCGATCACTTTGCCGCGGTCGATCACCGCGATCCGGTCGGCCAGTTGGTCGGCCTCGTCCAGATATTGGGTGGTGAGCAGCACCGTCGCGCCTTCGCGGACGAGGCGGCGGATGGTCTCCCACATCTGGGCGCGGGTGCGCGGGTCGAGGCCGGTCGTCGGTTCGTCGAGGAACAGCAGCGGCGGCGTCGCGATCAGGCTGGCCGCCAGATCGAGCCTGCGCCGCATGCCGCCGGAGAAGTTTCGCAGCGGCTTGCTCGCCGCCTCGGTGAGATCGAACTCCTCCAGCAGCTCGGCCGCTTTGCGCCGGGCATCGATGCTGCTGAGACCGAGGAGGCGGGAGAAGACGATCAGGTTCTCGGTGGCGGTCAGGTCCTCGTCGACCGAGGCGTACTGCCCCGTGACACCGATGAGCGAGCGGACCGCCGTCGGCTCCGCGACCACGTCGTGGCCGAAGATGCGGCCGCGGCCGCCATCCGGTCGCAGCAGGGTCGCGAGCATGCGGATGGTCGTGGTCTTGCCCGCGCCGTTCGGGCCGAGCACGCCGTACACCGAGCCCTGCGGCACCGCCAGGCTCACCCCGTCGACAGCCCGCTGTTCCCCGAACACCTTGACCAAGCCGTCCGCCTCGACGGCGAGCGCTGAAGTTGGTGCGAAAGAAGTCATGCCGACAACTGTGTCGGCCCCGCCTTGCACCGCTCTTGCACGGCGCTGTCGTATTGGCCGCGTCTTCTTATATTAGTGTTCGCGGCCCTTTTGTGGATCTTTTTTGTGTTTATGTCGGTG
>NZ_JBHVDM010000115.1:0-19282 GCF_042802775.1 Nocardia sp. NPDC057455
GGGGGGGGGCGCCCCCCCCCCCCGGGCCGGGGGTCATTGCGCTTCTTCCTTGGCGCGTTGCGCGGCTTGCACCCGGCCCTCGTTGATCTCGGCCATGGCTTCGGGGATCTCGCTCGCGGTGAAGGAGCCGCCCCGGCCGGTGGGCAGACCGCCGAACGCGTACTGCTCGTCGAATGCCGGGGAGGGCAGCGGCCTACGCCGTGCCTCCACCTTCTCGATGACCGGCTCGAGGCGCTTCGCCTTGGCGGCCACCGCCTTCTCGTCGCGCTCGATGAACTCGGGCAGCACGTGCTTGCCCATCAGTTCGATGGACTCCATGGTGGCCTCGTGGCTGCGCGGGTTGAGCAGCAGGATGATCTCGTCGACGCCGCTGTCCTCGTAACCGCGCAGGAATTCGCGCACGGTGTCCGGCGATCCGATGGCGCCCCGGCCCGGCCCGTAGGCCAGCGTCTCGTCCTCTCCGACGGCGTCGAGGTAGCGCTCCCACACACCCGTGCGACCGGGGATGTGCTGGCCGGTCATGTAGTAGTGCATGATCCCGAAAGAGAAGAACCCGCCGCCGAGTCCCAGCCGCTGCAGAGCCTGCTCGTCGGTGGGTGCGACCATCATCGACAGATCGCCGCCGATGGCCAGGATGTTCGGGTTGAGCACCGGCAGCCAGGGCTCGGCCTTGTCCTCGAACTCCTGGTAGTACCCGCGGACCCGATCCGCCAGCGGCCCCGGACCGGTGTAGGCGAAGCTCAGCGCACCCGCGCCCAACCGCGCCGCCATCTGGACCGAGGAAGGCCGGGTACAGGCCACCCACACCGGGGGATGCGCGCGCTGGTGCGGCTTGGGGATCACATTGCGCGCCGGCATCTGGATGTGCTCACCCTTGAAACCGGTGAACGGCTCCTCGATCATGCAGCGGATGGCGACCTCCAGGGCCTCCTCCCACTGCCCGCGCTTGTCGGCGGGATCGATGTTGAACCCGCCGAGTTCGCCCACCGACGACGACTCGCCGGTGCCGAACTCCACCCGCCCATCGGAGATCAGGTCGAGTGTCGCGACCCGTTCGGCGACCCGCGCCGGATGGTTGATCGCCGGAGGCAGATGCATGACGCCGAACCCGAGGCGGATGTTCTCGGTCCGCTGGCTGGCGGCGGCGAGGAAGATCTCCGGCGCCGTGGAATGGCAGTACTCCTCCAGGAAGTGGTGCTCGGTCAGCCAGACGGTGGAGAACCCGGCCTTGTCGGCGGCCTCCACCTCCGCCAGACCTTCCTTGAAGAGCAGCCGCTCGTCGTCCGGCACCCACGGCCGCGGCAGCGCGAATTCGTAGAACAGGGATATCTTCATCTACTTACTTCCTCCGATGGAATCGAATGTCGAGTCGTCGCGGGCCCGTTCGGTGCCGTCCGCCGTCCTGGTGTCGGCGCTGTCCGCCAGGTGCTCGACCGCGACATAGCCGAACGTCATCGCGGGCCCGATCGTCGCGCCCGCGCCCGCGTAACTGCGGCCCATGACCGCCGCGGAGGTGTTGCCCACGGCGTAGAGACCTGGGATGACGCTGTCATCGGACCGCAGCACCCGGGCGTGCTCGTCGGTGCGCAGGCCGCCCGAGGTACCGAGATCGCCGAGGATGATCCGGAACGCGTAATACGGCGGCTTGCCCAGCGGGGACAGGTTGGGGTTGGGCAGCGTGGGATCGCCGTAGTAGTTGTCGTAGACACTGTCGCCGCGCTGGAAGTCGTCGTCGTGGCCGTTGCGAGCGAGTTCGTCGAATCGCTTCGCGGTGGCGCGCAGGCGATCTTCGGGCACGCCGATCTTCGACGCGAGTTCGGTCCAGGAGTTCGCCGCCACGACGACACCCGAGTCCAGCCATGCCTGCGGGATCTTCCGGCCGGTCGGCACCGGCGCGAACGGGATCTTCGGCAACGGCAGGTGCCCGGCCACGACGTACCGGCGCCAGGAGCGCACATCGGTGATCAACCAGCTCGGGATGTGGGTGGTCCCCGACTGCTGTCCCTCGATCATCGCGTGGCCGAAATCCATGTACGGCGCCGCCTCGTTGATGTACCGCTCGCCCGCACCGTTGACGATGAACTGGGCAGGCATCATGCGCTCGTTGAGCATGAATTGCAGTCGGCCGTCGGGCCATTGGATGGCGGGGAACCACCACGCCTCGTCCATCAGGTCGGTGGCCGCGCCGACCTGCTGCCCGGCGCGGATGCCGTCACCCATGGACTGCGGGTTGCCGAAGCTCCAGTCCTGCTCCACGACCGGCTGGTGTTCCTTGCGCCAGGCCATGTCGTGATCGAAGCCGCCGGTGGCCAGGATCACGCCGCGCTCGGCCCGGATCCGCGACGGCTGTCCGTCCTTGTCGACCACCGCGCCCACCACGCCGCCGTCGGCTCCGGTGATCAGAGCGGTCATCGGTGCGTTCAGCCAGAGCGGAATGTCGCGCTCCCGCAGCGCGAGTCGCAACCGGGCCACCAGGGATTGGCCGATGGCGGCGATCCGGTCACCGAACACCCTGGCGCGGAACATTCGCCACACCAGCTTCACCAGCACGGCTTTGCCGCGCCAGGATTGGCGCACCTGATAGAACAGTCGCAGATCCTTGGGCCCCAGCCAGATTCCCTTCGGGGCCAGCGCCAACGGACGCAGCAGGTTCTGCTCTTCGTCACCGAGCATGCGCAGATCGATCGGCGGCACGTTGATCGTGCTGCCCTGCGCGGAGCCGCCGGGCAGTTCCGGGTAGTAGTCGGCGTAGCCCGGCTTCCACACGAACCGCAGCCACGAACTGCGCTGCTCGAGGAACTCCATCATCTCCGGCGCCTTCGCGACATAGGCCCGCAGGCGCGCGTCGCCGACCAAGCCCTCGGTGATCGCGCGCAGGTACTCGACCACCCCGTCGGGATCGGGTGTGTAGCCGTCGCGCTTCTGCGCCGGGGCGCCGGGCACCCAGATGCCGCCGCCCGACAGTGCGGTGGATCCGCCGTAGTACGCCGCCTTCTCGACCACGAGGACGGACAATCCGGCTGCCTCGGCGGCGAGCGCGGCGGTCAGCCCGCCGCCGCCGGAGCCGACGATCAGGACATCGACGGAATGGTCGAAAGCCGTTGTCGCCTCGAGCTTTCCGGGTTGCTCCGCGGCGCCGGACACGGGTGCTTCGATCGGTTCGGATGTCACGCTCGCCTCCTGGCGGTCGAATCGTTGTGCCCGCCCACATCCGCGAGGGCGGTTCGCACGGCGAATCCGGCGATCAGCGCGGGAGCGGATCGGTAGTAGCGCACCGTCGTCCGGTACGGCCCCTGGCTTGCCAGCGCAGCGAAGGCGGCGACCCAGGTGCGCACCTCGTGCGCGGAGTTGCCCGCCGCCTCGGTGATCGCCGCGTTGACCCAGTCGTCGAACTCGCCGAGCCGCCCGTGGTCGAGGATCTCGAGGAAGCGCTCGTCCCACTCGGGATTGAGCGGCCGGAGCCCGCCGCGCCCGGCGGCGAACTCGCGGGCGGCTTCGATCACTTTCTCCTGCCTGGCATTTCGCTGCTGCGGAGTCATCTGCCCGCCGTGCACGATTCGCTCCCGCACGGGCCCGGTGGCGGTGGCCAGTGCGGGCACCGGCGGGTCGTGGGAGAGGCCGCCGGAACCGAGCACCAGTACCCGCTTGCCGAGTGTCGCCAGGTGCGTGCCGACGGCCGCGCCCAGCGCTCGGGCGCGGTGCAGCGGACCCAGCGGCACGGCCACCGAGTTGACGAAGATCGGCACGACCGGCCGCGCCGTCGCGGCGCCGAGCAACCGCTGCAACGGCTGCACCGTCCCGTGATCGACGTCCATCGTCAGCGAGACGGCGACGTCGACACCCGCCGCGAGCACCGCCTCGGCCAAACCGGCCGCCAGATCGGCGGGGACGTCGAGCGGCCCGGCATACGTGCCGTAGTCGCCGACTCCGGTGGCCGCCGTAGCGATGCAGAACGGCGGCATGAGCTTGTAGAAGAATCCGTTGTAGTGGTCGGGCGCGAACACTACGACCAGTTCGGGGTCGAAGGCGCGCACGAACCGCGACGCCTCGTCGAGTGCCGACTCGATGTCCTCGAGCAGCTCCCGTTCCGGCCCGGGCAGATCAAGAAGAGGGCTGTGCGAGACGCAGCACACGGCCAGCGGCATCGTCACCTCCTCCGAACAGGTCGAGTGTGTCGAGCAGATCCGCGCTCAGTTCCGGCGCCAGTTGCGCGATGGACGCACCCGCGACGCAGCGGTCGGGCCGCAGGAACAGCACCGAGTCGAGCCCGCCGTCGAACCAGCGCTTCAGCGCGCCGGTGCGGTCGCCCACGACGACGACGTCGGGGTCGTCGTGGCCGGTCCAACGCAACTGGGCGGACGGACGAGCCTCGAAGAATCGCGCTCCCAGCGCTTTCCATCGTTCGAACGCCGTCGCTCCGAGCACCTCGCGAGGCCGGTTGTTCCAGCACAGCACGGCGAACCACGGTCCGAGCACTTCGTCGAGAAGGACGTCTGCGCGGTCCCTGGTGTCGACTCTGGGCTGCACGAAGAGGGTGCCGACCGAGGATTTCGGCGAGCGGGACCAGTCGTGCACCACCGCCCCGCGCTCGTAGCGCGGCATCGGCTTGAACCGCATGCCGAGCACATAACGTTTCACGGGGGGAATCGCGGCCGCCGCGCGAACCAGCGCGTCACGCACCGCCGCGACCTTGCGATCGGTCGGCGAGATCACCCGGCCGACCATCGTCGACAGATCGATCATGGCCCTGGCGTGCTTGCGGCGTTCCAGGTCGTAGCTGTCGAGCAGGGAATCGCCCGCCTGTCCGCGGACGACCGCGGCGAGTTTCCACCCGAGGTTGGCCGCGTCCCGGATGCCGCTGTTGTAGCCCTGGCCCTGCCACACCGGCATCAGGTGCGCGGCGTCGCCTGCCAGCAGCATTCGGCCGCTGCGGAAGGCGCCCGCGATCCGGGAATGGTGCGTGTAGACCCGCCGCCGGATGACCTCGAGCCGCTCGGGATGCGGGACGAACGGCGCGACCATCCGCGCCACGAAGGCCGGATCCTCGGCCAGCTCGTCGGGCTCGTCGTCGTGGATCATGAACTCGAAGCGCCGGATGCCGTGCGCGATCGACACCGACACGTTCGGCCGTGCCGGATCGGCGGCGACCTCGATGTTGGGATGCCCCAACGGATCCGAGGCGAGGTCGACCACCAGCCAGCGGGTCGGCGAGGTGGTGCCTTCGAAGGAGACCCCCATCCGCCGGCGCGTGGCGCTGCGCCCCCCGTCGCAGCCCACCACGTATCGCGCGGTCACGGTGGACGGCCCGCCGGCGGTGGCGAGTTCGACCGTCACCCGATCGCCCGCGTCCACGCACGTGGTCATGGCCGTCTCCCAGGCCACCTCGACATGCGGGAAACGGGCCAGTCCGGCGAGCAGTTCGGCGTCGACCAGCGGCTGCACGAACCCGTTGCGTTTCGGCCAGCCGAATTGCTCGTCGGTGGGCGCGATCTCGGCGAGCAACCGGCGCCGTGCGTCGACGAACCGCATGATCTGGTTCGGGGTGGTGTGCGGCAGAACGCGATCGACCAATCCGATCGCCTGGAACGTCCGCAGCGACTCGTCGTCCAGGCCGACGCCGCGCGGGTAGTCGATGAGGGTAGGGCGCTCCTCGACCACCCGGGTGCGCACGCCGTACATCCCGAGCATGTTGGCCAGCGTCAGGCCCACCGGGCCCGCACCGACGACGAGCACGTCGACGTCGATCGCGGTGGAGATACTCTGCACGGTCACGGTCAGCCGCCCAGCAGGAAATCGAGGTGCAGGGCGTTGAAGGACTCGGCGTCCTCGTACTGCGGCCAGTGCCCGCAGTCCGGCAGGACCTCGAAGCGCGCACCCGGGATCATCGACGCGATCCGCCTGCCCTCGCCGACGTCGGCGGTGGGGTCGTCGCTGGTCCACAGCACGAGGGTCGGCGCGGTGATCCGGCCGTACTCGCCGGGCCCCAGCAGGTTTCGCCGCCGGATGTCCGGATCCTGTAAGGCCATGATGTCGCGCATGGCGTCGACGAACCCGGGTTGCCGGTAGATGCGCTGCCTGCTGGCGACCACATCGTCGTAGCCCTTCGACTTGTCGGCCATCAGCCACTTGATCCTGGCCTGCACCGTCTCCCAGGTGGGGTCGGCGGCCGCCGCCATCGATAGCGTGACGATGCGGCGCATGACCTCCGGGTCGGCCTGGGACCCGCCCGCGGTGTTGAGCACCAAGCGGTCGACGCGCTCCGGATGATCGATCGCTACGCGGGCGGCCACCCAGCCGCCCAGCGACTCGCCGCTGACCCGGGCGCGGCGCACGCCCACCGCGTCGAGGAATCCGATGACGTGTTCGACGTAGTGCGAGATCTCCAGCGGATGCCCCGGTTTTCCGGTGTAGCCGTGCCCCAGCATGTCGATCGACCACGTCGAGAAGTGCGCGGCATGCGACTCCAGATTTCGAACGTAGGCTTCGGCGTGCCCCCCGGACCCGTGCAGCAGAACGAGAGCCGGGTAGGTCGGATCGCCCGCGTGCAGGTAGCGGGTCCGGACGCCACCGACGTCCAGGTATCCCTGGGTGAAGGGGACGCCTTGGAGATCGCTCCAGATGCTCTCGTATTCCGGCAACTCGTTACCTCCGTAGAACCGGGCCTGTTCGCCGCCGTCGCGGCGGGTCGGGCGCGATGCCTGTCGCTGTGCTCAGATCTCGACCGATTTGCCGGTCGCCGCGGCGTATCCGGCGCGCAAGCCCCACACCATCCCGGGACCGATGGTTCCGCCGGCTCCGCCGTAGGCCCGGCCGGTCACCCCGGCCATCGCGTTGCCGGCGGCGAACAGCCCGGGGATGACCCTCCCGCTGACGTGCCGAACCCGTCCGTCCCGGTCGGTGCGCGGGCCGCCTTTCGTTCCCATCGCCCCGACGGTGACGGGCACGGCGTAATAGGGGGCCGTATCGATCGGACCGAGGGTGCGGCCTGCGACGGTGGCGGCGTGCTCGTCGCCCCACCAGCCGTCGTAGGCGCTGGAACCGCGTCCGAAATCGGGGTCCACCTCGGCGGCGGCGTGCCGGTTCCACTCCGACACGGTCGCGGTGAGACCGTCCGGGTCTATGCCGGTCTTCTTCCCGAGCTCGGCGAAATCCGCGGATTCGCAGAACCATTCGGGGACCGGATCACCCGGCGCGATGCCCAGGAAGCCGTACTGCCGCAGATGGACGGCATCGAAGACGATCCAGCCGGGATCGTTGACGTAACCGCCCTTGGGATCGAGATAGTGGAACGCGCCTGCCATCGAGTTGTACTCCGACGCCTCGTTGACGAACCGCCTGCCCGCGCGATTGACCATGATGCTGCGCGGGCGCGTCCGTTCCAGGCGCACGCTACGACTGCGCGGCTTGCCGTCGATGGTGTCGCCGGGGATCCGGACGATCGGCACCCACCAGGCCTCGCTCATCGTGCCGAGGTCGGCACCGTGCGCCATCGCCATGCGCAGGCCGTCTCCGGTGTTGTTCGGCGGTGACACGGCGCCGTGCATGGGGCCGCGCAGATAGGAGCGGATCAGCGTGGGATCCCATTCGAATCCACCGGTCGCCAGGACGACACCCTTGCGCGCCCGGACCGTGGATTCGCCTGCGGCCGTGACGATCCTGACCCCGGTGATCGTGCCGTCCCCGGCGATCAGCTCCGTCGCCCTTGCCCCCGTCCGCGGGGTCACTCCGGCGTCGAGCACGCCCGCGAGCAAGCCCGCGACGAGCGCGGTTCCGGCTACGCAGAGATCGGCCGACTCGTCGGTGACCGTGGCGTGCAGCCGGGCGCGCGTCTCGGCGTCGAATCCGACGTTGCTCCAGTCCGCGGGGAAGGCGGTGATGCGGTCGCGCCACACGCCGAGCCGGGCCAGGTCGAAGGCGACCGGGCTCAACGAACGCCCGCCACCCGGCCTGCCGCCGGGCAGTTCCGGTTTGTAATCCGGGAAGCCGTCGGCGATCTCGAAGCGCACACCGCTGTGCGCCTCGACGAAGTCGACCATCGACGCACCGGTGCGCACGAAGACCTCGACCAGCTCGTCGTCCATCGAGTCCAACGACTGGGCGTGCAGGTAATTCAGTGCGTCGGCCACGCTCAGCGGCCCGTCGGCGCAGCGGTCGTGGGCCGGAATCCACGCGATGCCGCCCGACACCGCGCTCGTCCCGCCGACGGTCGCCGCCTTGTCGAAGACCGCCACCGACGCGCCGTGCACCGCCGCGCTGAGGGCGGCGGTCAGGCCGGCGGCGCCGGTGCCGAGGACCACGACGTCGACTTCGGTGTCCGGCGTCGTGGCGGATCGTTCCTGCTGCGAAGGCACTGCGCAACTTCCTTTCGGCTGCACGGGTGAGCCTCTGGCGTGCCGGATCCGCTCGTTCGAGCCGAACCCGGCGGGCGCTTCGAGGCCCGTATCGAGCCGATGGATCCGAAGTCGAGACCGCGTGGGTGCCCGGATCGGCGCGACACGGTCGACTCCGGAGCTTCGGCCCGGAGGAATGCGTGTGGGGGAACCGCGGATCCGCTCGAGCGGATGCTTCGTGCGGCCGGCCCAGCGGCGCCCGAAGTTGCGAGACCTCCATTTGCAACTGAGAAGAATGGTATTCTCATCCTGTGGATGTGGCAATCCCCGTCCGGACGAGATGTTTGCGCACCTTGCCGCTCGCCGTCCGCGGATAGTCCTCGACCTCGAACAACCGCTCCGGCCACTTCTGCCGCGCGATGCCCGCGGCCGCGAAGTGCGCATGCACCTCGTCCGCGGACGGCAGCGCGCGCCCCGGCCGGATGCGTAGCACGGCGCCGACCGTCTCGCCGAAGCGCTCGTCGGGCACGGCGACGACCACCGCTTCGGCGACCGCGGGCAGTTCGGCGAGCACCTCTTCCACTTCCAGCGCGCTGATGTTCTCGCCGCCGCGGATGATCACGTCGGATTTGCGGTCGGTGACCGTGAGGCAGCCGTTCGCAACGAGGACGCCGATGTCGCCGGTGTGATACCAGCCGTCCGCGTCGAATGCTCGGCTGGTGAGCAGGTCATCGGTATAGCCGAGGCATAGATCCGGTCCGCGGCTGAGGATCTCGCCGTCTTCGGCCAGCCGGATCTCCACACCCGGCAGCGGCCTGCCGTCGGTGTAGAGCCGTTCACCTTCGGGCGCGGTGTACCGTGACGCGGTGATCGACGGGTGCTCGGTACTGCCGTAGGCGCGGAACGGGACGAGCCCCAGATCGGCGAGCCTGCGGGTCACCGAGGCCGGGACCGCGGATCCGCCGAGTCCGATATAGCGGACGTGCCGCAGGTGGTCAGGGGTGAAGTCCGGGTGGTCGAGCAGGCTCGTGACGAAGTAGGGCGGACCACCGCCGATCGAGATGCCGTCGCTGCGCATCAGTGCCAGCGCACGGCCCGGGTCCCAGACATCGGCCAGATGCACCGGCTTGGCGTGCAACACCGGGATCAGGAAGGCCCCGACCATGCCGATGAAATGTCCCACCGGAGTGGCGGTGAGTTGCTTGCCCCGATCCAGTGCGTTCTGCTCGGCGAGCTGCCTGGCTTCACAGCCCAAGGTCTGATGACTGTGCAGGACGCCCTTGGGCGCGCTGGTGGTTCCCGACGTGAAGGCGATCAGGGCGGGACTTCCCGGATCCACGGCGGTCACGCCCGCCATGGGCTCGTCGGCGAGCAGCTGATCGAAGTCGATCTCCACCAGCCCGACCAGCGGAACGCGGGCGCTCAGCTCGGGATCGAAGCTCATCCTGCCGAACCGGTGGGCCGTGATGAATACAGCCGGCCGGACGACGTCGAGAATATGCGCGACCTCCTTGCGGCCGTAGAAGTGGACGATCGGCACCACCGCCGTGCCGAGGATCGCGGAGGCCCAGAAGGTCGCAGCGGCCTCCATCCAATTGGGCAGCTGGAACGCGATCGCGTCCCCCGGACCGACGCCGCGCGCCCGCAGGCCCGCGGCGAGCCTGCGGGCGACGCGTTCGACATCGGCGAAGGTGCCCGACCACGGACGGACATCGGAATGCACCCGGAACTCGGTATCGGGGGCAGCGGCGAGACCGCGGGTCAGCAGGTCACCCAGCGTCTCCCGACGCCACCAGCCTTCCCGCTCGTAGCGGGCGCGCAATTCCTCGGGGACCGTTCGCATCTCGGCTCTCACTCACTTCTCGGGGCCGGCGCGTCGTCGCGCGCGGCGGTTCGGCATCGGCGGGCAACGACCCGGCCGCAGGACCGTCGACCGCCGGGCCGGAACGAACTGCTTGCGATCATGACGGAAATGCCATTCTCTTGAAACGCAAATAATACATACGCAGACGAGGCGGAGCGGCGCCGGAAGGAGCCCATTCGACGCGAGGGGTGACGGCTCGACTCCTTCTGATCTGGTGCGATGCACTGCCCCTGCCTGGCTTGCGGCCAAACTTTTGGTAGAGTACCGTTCTCTTGTAGGGCAAGTTATATTCTTGCCCTACAAGACGGCGGGTCGGCACCAGATCCGGCGAGCGAGCCGTGCGCCTGGACGCAGCCCCGGCCACGCGAATGTCGGCCGATTCCCGGCCGACGCACCGCCCGCCCGTGCCGGGCGCACCGCAGCGTGTGCGCCTCGGCGTACCGGCCGACGCGGGGTCCGTCGTCACGGCGTGGCCGTCGTGGCCATCGAGGAGAACGGAAGGTTCAGCTGTGGGACGTGTCGAGGGCAAGGTCGCGTTCATCACCGGCGCCGCACGCGGACAGGGCCGCAGCCACGCGGTGCGCCTGGCCGAGGAAGGCGCCGACATCATCGCGGTCGATCTCTGCGAGGACATCGCGACCATCGGGTACCCGCTGGCGACGCCGGAAGACCTCGAGGAGACCGCGAACCTGGTCACCAAGACCGGCCGCCGCGTCGTCGCCGCGAAGGCCGACGTGCGCAACGCCGAGCAATTACAAGCCGCGCTGGAAGACGGTATCCGAGAACTGGGGCGGCTCGACATCGTCGTGGCCCAGGCCGGAATCGCCGGTATGAAGGGCGAGCCGCAACTACAGGCATGGACCGACGTGATCAACACGAATCTGGTCGGCACCATCAACGCCATCCAGATCTCGCTGCCCCATCTCGCCGAGGGCGCCTCGATCATCGCGACCGGTTCCACCGCCTCGCTGATCGACATCTCCAAGATCGACCAACCGGGCAAAGATCTCGGCGGCATGGCCTACGTGCACTCGAAGCGCGCACTGACCGCCTACGTCTACGAGTTGTCCCGCCACCTCGCGCCGCGCGGCATCCGCGCCAACGTGGTCCACCCCACCAATTGCAACACCCCGATGCTGCAGAGCGAGCCGATGTACCGCTCGTTCCGTCCCGACCTCGAGCATCCGACCCGCGCCGATGCCGAGCCCGCCTTCGGCGTGCAGCAAGCCATGCGCATCCCGTACGTGGAGCCCGAGGACATCAGCAACGCCATCGTCTATCTCGCCTCGGAAGAGGCCAGATACGTCACCGGCCTACAGATCCGGGTGGACGGCGGCGGCTATCTGAAGTGGTACGACTACCACATCTGATCGACGCGCCGGGCACGTGGCACACCACGACGATTGCGGAGGCGCTCCCGCCGCCGTGCGGGCGCGCCGCATTCCGTGAGCAGCAGAGGAACACCATTGTGAGCAATGACGACGCCGTCGCCGACGGGGACCGCAAGAAGAACCGGTACCACTTCGACCGGCACACACCGGAATATCGACACCGGTTCCAGGAGATCACCGAGGAACTGCACGCGAAGTGCCCGATCGCGTGGAGCGACACCTACGACGGTCACTGGGTGGCCGCAGGCGGCAACGCGGTCTTCGAACTCGCCCGCTGCCCGCACGTCTCCAACGACCACGATCTGCACGGAGAACGCAGAGGCTACAAGGGAATCTCCATTCCCACCGCCCGGCGCGCACAGGTGGTGCGCGGCGGCATCCTGGAGATGGACGATCCGGAGCACCGGCTCTACCGCCAGGTGCTCAACCCCTACCTCTCCCCCGCCGCGGTCCGGCGCTGGGAACCGGTCATCGACGAGATCGTGCGGGCGAGCCTGGACGAGAAGATCGAGAGCGGTCGCATCGATTTCGTCGACGACCTCGCCAATGTCGTCCCGGCCGTGCTGACGCTGGCCATGCTCGGAATTCCGTTGCGGCAGTGGTCCATCTACAGCGAGCCGGTGCACGCCTCGGTGTACACGCCGGAAGATTCGCCCGACGCGGTACGGGTCGCTGAGATGCACCGCGCGATGGGCATCGATCTGCTGACCAACCTGGCCGAGATCAAGCAGAACCCGCGGCCCGGCCTGGTGCACGCGCTGACCCAGTTGCGGATCGACGGCGAGCCGGCGCCGGACCTGGAGCTGCTCGGCATGCTCGGGCTGATCATCGGCGGCGGATTCGACACCACCACCGCGCTCACCGCGCACTCGCTGGAATGGCTGTCGGATCACCCGGACCAGCGTGAACTGCTGAGCCTCGAACGGGACACCCTGCTCGCCCCGGCGACCGAGGAGTTCCTGCGCTTCTTCACGCCCGCGCCCGGTGACGGGCGCACCATCTCGGCCGACTGCGTCGTGGAGGACACCCGGTTCGAAGAGGGTGACCGCCTGTGGCTTTCCTGGGCGATGGCCAACCGGGATCCGGCGATCTTTCCCGATCCGAACGAGGTCGTGCTGGATCGCAAGGGTAACCGGCACTTCAGTTTCGGCCTCGGCGTACATCGCTGCATCGGGTCGAACGTCGCGCGCACCGTGTTCAAGTCCATGCTCACCGCCGTGCTCGACCGGATGCCCGACTACCGCTGCGATCCCGAGGGCACCGTGCACTACGAGACCATCGGGGTGATCCAGGGCATGCGGCATCTGCCCGCCACCTTCACGCCGGGGCCGCGCCTCGGCGCCGGGCTGGAGGAGACCTTGACGAAATTGCAGCGGATCTGCGACGAGCAGCGACTGGCGGCACCGGTGACCGAGCGCCCCGACGTCGCGCGGATCGACTGACGTCCACCGGAGACATTGAATGATCACGCATTCCGACGGCACCAGTACCCCTGTCATCGACGCCAGCGTGCATGTCTTCTTCGCGTCGAACGAAGACATGCGTAGCTTCCTGCGCGAGCCCTTCAAGAGCCGTGGCATCCCGGATCCCGAGATGGACTGGTACGGCGCTCCCGGCGGGGAGTACGCGAAGGGCACCGGGGGACCCGACCGCGGGTACCCGGGTTCCGATCCGGATGTGGTCGGCGAGCAGCTGTTCGAAACCCGGGGCGTGGACGTCGCGATCCTGCACCCCATGACCCGCGGCATCCTGCCGGACCGGCGCCTGACCACGGCGGTGTTGTCCGCGCACAACGAGATGATGGTGTCGCGGTGGCTGGATTCCGGGGCGTACGCGTCCCGTTATCGCGGCACCATCCGGGTGAACCCCGAGGACATCCCCGGCGCCCTACGCGAGATCCGCAAGTGGGCAGGCCATCCCGGTGTCGTCCAGGTCGGTGTCCCGTTGCAGTCGCGCGAACTGTACGGCAAGCCACAGTTCTGGCCGTTGTGGGAGGCGGCGGCCGAGGCGGGGTTGCCGGTGGCCGCGCACATCGAGAGCGGCGAGAGCATCGGCTTCCCGCCCACGCCGTCCGGGCACACCCGGACCTACGAGCAGTACCTCGGGTTCATGTCGCTGAATTACGTCTATCACCTGATGAACATGATCGCCGAAGGGGTCTTCGAGCGGCTGCCGCGGCTGCGGTTCGTCTGGGCCGACGGCGCCGCCGATCTGCTCACCCCCTTCGCCTGGCGGATGGACACCTTCGGCAGGCCGCACCTGGAGCAGACGCCCTGGGCGCCACGGATGCCCAGCGACTACCTGCCCGGTCACGTGTTCTTCGTCCACGGCAGTCTCGACGGGCCGGGCGACACCGAATGGGCCTCCGAATGGCTGGGCTTCACCGGCAAAGAGGACATGGTGATGTTCGGCTCCAGTTATCCGCACTGGCACTGCGCGGACGTCGACGGGCTGCCGTCCACGCTCACCACGCAGCAGCGCGAAAAGCTCTGCTGGCGCAACGCCGCCCAGCTCTACGGGATCGATTTCCCGGCCGGGCTGGTCACCGAGTAGTCGCGAACAAGGAGACGACCATGACGCTGTCCCACCAGCAGCACCGCGCCGCGGCGCCCGATCAGGTCGCCGTCCGGGTGGTCGACTCGGACGTGCACCCCGTGCCACGACGCCGGGAACTCGTGGAGTACATCCCCGAGCCGTACCGCAGCTCGTACTTCCTCAGTCACCGGGTCGGCGAGACGATCATCTATGATGCCCCGGACTACGCGCATTCCTTCGCGATGCGGGTGGACACGTTTCCCGCCGACGGCGAATTCCCCGGCAGCGACCCGGAACTGGCTTTCCGGCAATTGATCGTCGAGGCCGGCTCGGACATCGCGATCCTGGAACCCACGGTCAAGGCCACCCGCCTTCCCGAGGCCACCCAGGCGCTGGCCACGGGGGTCAACCACTGGCTGGCCAACCACTGGCTCGACCCGACGAACAACTGGCACCAGCGGTGGCGCGGTTCGATCTGCGCGGCGATCGACGACCCGCAGGGCGCGGTCCGCGAGATCGAGCACTGGGCCGGGCATCCGTACATGGCGCAGATCCTCATCAAGGCCGAACCACGCCCGGCCTGGGGTGATCCGAGGTACGACCCGATCTGGGCCGCCGCGACCAAGCACGATCTGGTGGTCAGCTGTCATCTCGGCCGCGGCGCCTACGAGACGATGCCCATGCCGCCGGTCGGATTTCCCAGCTACAACCACGACTTCATGGTCACCTACTCGTTGCTGGCGGCGAACCAGATCATGAGCCTGATCTTCGACGGGGTGTTCGACCGTTTCCCGACACTGCGGATCGTGTTCGTGGAACACGCCTTCACCTGGATCCTGCCCCTGATGTGGCGAATGGACGCGATCTACGCCGCGCGTAAGTCGTGGACCGGGATTCGGCGCAAGCCGTCGGAATACGTCAAGCAGCACATCAGATTCACCACCCAGCCGCTGGACTATCCCGAGGACAAGACCGAACTCACCCGTGCGTTCGAATGGATGGAGGCGGACAAGATCCTGCTGTACTCCTCGGACTACCCGCACTGGACCTTCGACGATCCCCGCTGGCTGGTCAAGCACCTTCCGGAATACGCCCGCGACCGCGTGATGTACCGCAACGGCATCGAGACCTACCACCTACCGGAGACGGTGCCCGCCATCGACGGCCAGAGGCGGGTGTTCTGAGTGCCGGACGAATCCGAGACGCCACGGCTGGCACAAGGGCGCGAGCACGTCGTCGCGACCGTCGAGGAGATCCCACCCGGATCGTCCAAGGTGGTGCCGATCGGCCGGCACGGGGTCGGTGTGTACAACGTCGATGGGACCTTCTACGCCATCGCGAACTACTGTCCGCACGAGGGCGGGCCGCTGTGCGCCGGCCGTGCCCGCGGACGCACCGTCGTCGACGAATCCGTTCCCGGCGACGCGGTCATGGTGCGGGACAAGGAATATATCTACTGCCCCTGGCACCAGTGGGGTTTCGAACTCGCGACCGGCACCACCGCGGTGAAGCCCGAGTGGAGCATCCGCACCTACCCCGTCCGGATCGTCGGCGACGACGTCGTGGTCATGGCCTGAGGCGCCCGTATGAACAGTGAAATCGGCGCCTGCGGCGTTTCCTCGGTGGAGATCAACGGGGGCCGGGTGGTGTACGAGATCCTCGGTGATCGCGGCGATCTCGTGGTCCTGACGCCCGGTGGCCGGTTCGGCATGGACGTGCCGGGGTTGCGCCCGCTGGCCGAAGCGATCGTCGCGGGCGGATATTCGGTGCTGCTGTGGGACCGCCCCAATTGCGGCGCCTCCGATGTGCAGTTCTACGGGCAGACCGAGTCGCACATGCGGGCGCAGACGCTCGACGGCCTGCTCGCCGCGCTGGGCGCGGGCCCGTGCGTGCTCGCGGGCGGATCCGGCGGCGCCCGCGACTCGATGCTGACGGCTGTGCTCTACCCCGACCGGGTGAGCAAACTGGTGCTCTGGAACATCGTGGGCGGCATCTACGGGATGTTCAACCTGGGTGCGTATTACGTGCTGCCCAGTCTGCAGGTCGTGCGCGGAAGCGGCGTCGCGGGCCTGGCGCGGCTGCGGGAGTGGCGCGAGCGCATCGCCGTGAATCCCGCCAACGAGCAGCGCCTGCTGGCCCTGGACCGCGACGAGTTCGTAAAACTATCGTTGCGCTGGCTGGGCGCCTATGTTCCGAAGCCGGGGCAGACGATCCCCGGCGTGGACGACGAGATGTTCGACCGTATCCGCGTCCCCACGTTGATCATCCGGGGCGGGGCGGGGGATCTGGACCATCCCAAGCGCACGTCACTCGAGGTGAGCTGCCTGATCGAGGGCTCGACGCTGATCGATCCACCGTGGCCGGAGGACGCCTGGGAGCGCGCGGTCGAACAGCGCGCGAGCGGCGAAGTCACCCACTACAACCTGTTCGATACCTGGGTGCTGGCGGCGCCCGCGATCCTGAAGTTCCTGGACGGCTGATGGGCGGGCCCGCGCCGTCGAGGCCCGGCGCCCGCCCGCCGCGCTCACCGGGTGAGAATCCGTACCTCGCAGTTCAACGACGCCTCCAAGGCGGTGTGGATTCGGCTTTCGGGCACCCGCTCCAGGTCGGACTCGCGCAGTGTCACCGACACCACGTCGAAGCCGTCGGCGTCCGGCGCCCGGCTGATCTCACCGGTCACGCCGAAACCGGCCAGGACACCGTAGGCGTCGTCATCGGTCCCGCGGCTGACGAAAGTCACCGCACCCGCCACCGGCGCGGTACCGAATGCCGCCGCGCACACCCGCACCGCCTCGCCCATCGCGGCGTCGGGATCATCTGTCTCGACCAGCAATTGGATCTCACGTCGCCGGGCGGGCCGGGTCGACAGATCGTCGTCCATGAGCTGCGCCTGCATCGAGGCGGCGTGTGCGCGCAGCTCGGCCGACCCGTCCGCCACCTGCGTCGCGGTGAGCTGCCCGGCCGGGTCGACATTGATGCGCAGCACCGCGGTTCTCATGGCGGAAAGCGTAACCGCCGCACCCGGACGACGGTGCGTCCCTCGCTCGGAATCCAGCCAGAAGAGGTTGTCATGCAAGAAACTGTCGAGCCGGTCGCCGGGCTCACCGTGGCTCCGGCGCCCGGCTGCGTGCCGCGCCTGCTGCGGGTGAGCGACGAGGGCGAAGATCTCGCCGCGTACCGGAAAGCCGGGGGCTACCGGCCGCTCGGCTCGGTGGACGCGGTGCTCGAGGAGGTGCGGCGCAGCGGACTGCTCGGCCGCGGCGGCGCGGCGTTCCCGATCGCGATCAAACTCACCGGCGTCCGGGACGCCGGTCGGCGCGGGAACGAGACGGTGGTCGTGGCCAACGGCGAGGAGGGCGAACCCGCCTCGGTCAAGGACAAATGGCTGATGCGTCACCGCCCGCACCTGGTATTGGACGGAGTCCGCCTGGCGGCGGGCATCGTCGGCGCACGGCGCGCCTATGTCTACTGCTCGGATCAGGAGTCCGCGCACCGTGTCGATGCGGCGCTGACGGAACTGGACGGAGCCGGAATCGGCGGAGTGGCCATCGAATTGGTCACCGTCGACCCGGCCTATGTCGCCGGAGAGGAGACCGCGGCGATCCGGGCGATCAACGGCGGCCCCGCGAAGCCTTCCGACAAGCCGCCACGCCCGTTCGAGCAGGGCGTCGACGGGCTGCCGACGGTGGTCGGCAACGTGGAGACCCTGGCGCATCTGCCGTTCGTCCAGCGGCACGGCGCTGCGACGTTCCGTGCGGTGGGCACCGAGTCTTCCCCGGGAACTTTCCTGGCCACCGTCACCGGCGGCGGGCGTCCGCCCGCACTGTACGAACTGCCGCACGGCACGAGATTCACCGATCTCCTCGCCCTGCACGGCGTCGCACCGGAGAAGGTGCGCGGCGCCCTGATGGGCGGATATTTCGCGGGCATGGTCGACCGTGCGGTGCTGGCTGCCACCCTGGACCACGAGTCGATCCGCGCTCTCGGCAGCGGCCTCGGATGCGGGGCGATCTCGCTGCTCACCGTCGAGTGCCCCGTCGCGGTGGCCGCGGCGGTGCTGAGCTACTTCGACCGCGAGAACGCCGGCCAGTGCGGGTCCTGCTTCAACGGGACCGCCGCGATGGCGGCGGCGACCACCGCGCTGCGGGATGGGGTGGCCACCACCGCGGATATCGAACGATTGCAGCGGTGGTCGGTGGTGCTGCGCGGCCGCGGCGCCTGCGGAACCCTGGACGGCGCGGCCAACGTGGCGGCCACGCTGCTGGCGCGGTTCGCCACGGAGGTCGGCGCCCATCTCGACCGCCGGTGCCCCACCTGCGCCTGCGGTGTCCGGGTAGCCGAGCGGCCCTTCGACGTGAACGGAGTGGCTTGATGAGGATTCGTCTCGACCGCACGCTGTGCGACGGATTCGGCCTGTGCGCACGGCACGCGCCCGCGCACTTCTCGCTCGACGACTGGGGCTACGCCTCCTTGGAGGGCACCGGCGTCGTGGCGGCGGCCGACCAGGACGCTGTGCTGCGCGCGCTGCTGGATTGCCCCGTGCACGCCATCATCGCACTACCGGAACCCGAAACCGCCACTCTTCCATCGGTTTCGACACCCGCTCCGCCGGCAGGCCGGGCGGATCAGGAGCCCCATGGATGAACGAGCACGGTACGCGGGCAGCGCGAACCGGGGTGCCATCGACGGTCGGCCGGGCACACAACGAGCCGATTCGATGAACGAGCACAGCAAGCGGCGGTGCGCACCGGCACCACCGCATCGGCGACATCGGACGGCTCGCACGGCGGGCCGGTCATTCTGCGAGACGAAGGCGGCGCGATGAGAATCCAGGTCGACTACCGGGCCTGCGAGAGCAACGGCATCTGCATGGGCGTCATCCCCGAGGTGTTCGAACTGGACGACAAAGACGAACTACAAGTGCTGCGGCCGGAGGTGACCCCGGAGGTCGAGTCACGGGTACGGGACGCGGTGGCGCAATGCCCGCGCGCGGCCATCTCGCTCATCGAGTGACCCCGTAGCGATCGGCACCCGCCAACCGGCCCGGCGGCGGCGAGATCCCGCGCTCGCAACCGTGCCGCCGGGCGGCGCCGACGCCGACCGGCGTCACCGTCACCGACGGGGCAGGCCCAGGCTGCGCTCGGCGATGATGTTGCGCTGGA